>JBFELD010000094.1:0-8206 GCA_041552375.1 Kiloniellaceae bacterium
CTACCTCGCCGGACGGGCCAACGGTGACGCGGGCGAGGACGAGGAGAGCTAATCCCCTACTGTGGATTCTGTGCCCGGCAGCGGGCCTCGGCGCGGGACCTGAAGAGCGTCGCGCGATCATCGTCGATCATGCCGTCGGCCAGCATCTTTTCGATCGGCGCAGTCTCCTGATCGAGGCAAGCCCGAAATGCGGCCACGGCCGGGTCCGTCTCGGCCGGCTCGGCCGCGAGGAAACGGTCGCGCTCGATATAGAGGAGCAGGCCCGCCGCGCCCATGGCCACCAGCAGCGCCGCGCCGCGCCCGAACATCCCCTCCGAACGCGGCGGATTACTCGAGCTCGATGGTGCCATCGATATCGACCGACAAGCCGACGGCGCCCAGTTGGAGCGTCACCTTGACGGGCAAGGCCTGATCGCCGGCGACCTTGCCCTCGGCGATAGCCTGGCGCACCGCGCCCTCGATCTCGCGCTGGGAGGTGACACCGACCTTCTTCAGGAACTTGCGAATACTCATGTTGAAAGCGTCTTCGTTCATGGCGTGCCCCTTTCTCATACGATGGTTCAGTATCACGTGGCCGCGGCCAGCGGCAGGTTGACCAGCAGGTTCTGCGGCTTCATGCGCAAGACCGAGGTCTCATCCATGGCCAACCCCAGATAGACCGGGCGACCGGCCATCTCCGGGATGACCACGGCCTTGTCCTTGATCTCGAGGCGAAAGAGAGAGATCAGCAGGCGCAAACGCTCCTCATCCACGGCTTCGCCTTGATAGAGCGCATTCAACAGGACGCTGGAGGTGGCATCCAGCCCACAGTGCCAGCGCCAGCGCTGGTCACGGATCGACTGAACCGGATGGATGCGGGTCTCGATCCGGAAAAAATGAGCGACCCACTTCTCCATGACCCGGCAGAGGGCGTCCAACCCTGGCCGCGCGAAGGTCAGGTCGAGGACCGTGTCGAAGCGCTCGCTACGCGCCCAATAGGCGTCGGCATTACCTTCGTCCAGCACATCCAACTCGATTTGCCGTGGCCCGCTCTCGACCTCGGCCGCCATGCGGACCAGACTGCCGAGGCCACCGCTGGCGGCCAAACTTTCCACGGTTTCCTCGTCCGCTGCCAGGATCTGCCCCTCCTGGATTGTGATCCGTTGCGCCCGAAAGAAGAGTTCGGCGGCACGCGCCTGCAACGGATTTGTGGCGTCGTCGAGGATGGAGCGCAAGACAGCATGAACGAGGTGGTCCGCAAAGAGCGGCGGAAGCTGAATATGGCCGCCCTTGACCCAGGCGAGATAGGCCCGCTCTACCGTGCCATGAGTGAGCAGATGGTCGCGAAAGGCGAGCACGACCTTATAGTTCTCGACCGCGTCGGGATCGGCGAGAGCCACCAACTCGGCCTCGCCGATCACCCTGCTCGGTGCCTCGAGCAGACTGTCGTGAAGCCGCCGCTCATTCGCGCAAGCCTCCTCCGGCGGCAGCATTTCCGGACGCAGCAGATAGGCGCGCAGGAAGTCCTCGGTGACACCGAGGCAGCCCTCGGCATCGCGGACGAGAAGCTGATGGCCCGAGGCATGCCAGAAATCCTCGCGGCGGGTCATAAGCGTTTGACCTCCCGCCAGCCCCGGCCGTCCAGCAGTTGCACCAAATCCAGCACCCGGCGGCGGTCCGCCGCCTCCAACACCAGGTTCCCATCGCGGGCCAGGGTCTTGACCCGGGCCTCGAAATCACCGTCGGGCCCACGGAACTGGTGCGCTTCTTCACGCCCCATGGCCCGGCCGGTCCATGCGGGCTCCAAAGCGCTCAGGCCACGGGTCTCCCACCGGTCGAGCCAAACGAGAAAGTAGCGGGCAAAAGCCTCCAGGATCGGCTGCGGGCTCACGTCCATGACGCCCTCACCGAAGAGGGACGTGCGGTCGCGTTCCTGTCCCGGCTCGGTCTGCGCGCCGCCCATGATATCGAGCACCACCCCGGCGAGGAGCCAATCCGGCATGTCATCGGGATCGCTTGTCGGCGCAACGAACCGAAGTGCGCCGGCCAACCCGCCATTGATCAGGATCCGGTCTGGCCAACCATAGTGAACGGCGACGCGCGGTGGCAAAGCCGAGCCCAGCGCATCTCCGAAGGCCAGCATCAAGGGATAGAGGACGCAGAGCGACGGACGCAGCGCTTTTTCGGGCGCCAGCACCAGCGCGGCCTCCAGCAAATCCGGACGCTTGCAGTAGAAAAGGGAACCGGTTGCCTCTTCGCGCCGCGCCGCCGCCTCGGCCTCGGCCAAGGGATCGGCGGCCGGATCCAAGGGCCGGGCCATGAAGGCCGGCGGTAAGGTAAGCTCATCGTCCATCGCTGTTCGCTCGTGTTCCCTCGTGGCGGGCGTCCGGACCCCGCCGCATATAATCATCGCCAGCGCCGAAAAGGAAAGACCCGCATGCGGGGCACGGCTCCCCCTCCACGACCTCAAGCCTCTCGACAAACAGCACCGCCTTGCGCCATGCTGGCGCATCGGCAAGAAATCGAGGGCCCGTGAGCGCGTCCCAGTGATGCGACGCCCGCGGGCACCGTGACCCGGAGCCTTCGTGCCCATGGCCAAGGAAATCACCATGCCGGTCGGCATCGTCATCGAGCGCTGCGAGATCGACAACCCCTGGATCGATCACCGGTGGCGCCCCATCGCCGTGGTGCCCGGTCTGGGTGAGGTGACGGAGTGGCGCGAGCTTCGGCGCGAGGATCGCTGCACCCACTATCTCTGCGCCAGCCTGCCGATCACACTGCACCGCAAGGAAACCGAGGCCTACTGCGACAACCTCGCCTCGGAACAACCGTCGGTCTATGTCGTGCTCGACCCCACGGAACAAGAGGACGAGGGCCCGTGGGAGGTGCGAGCCAGCCTGGCCACGGTTTCGCCCTATGATGCGCAGGATCAACTCGATAGCGGTGAGAGCATCGTCGAGGCGGTGCCGATGCCGGATGAACTGATCGGCTGGGTCGAGGACTTCGTCGCCGAGCACCACGAGGACCAGCCCTTCAAGAAGCGCAAGCGCAAGGACCATGTCGAAGAGGCGCCTCAGTTCGGCAAGCGGCTGCATGCCATCGAAAAACGCTATTACAAGGACCGGAAACCGCAGTGAGCGAGGAACGCTTCTACAGCCGCTGGGCACGGCTGAAAACGGAACACGGCAAGGCACCGGACAAATCCAGTCGTCGCGCCTTCGCGCCAGTGATCGAGGAAATGCCGGCTGAGCCAATGCCCGCGCCCACTCCCGAGGATAACACGGAACCGGCCCCGCCACTCGCCAAGACCCCCGCCGACCAAGAGACACCAGAGCCGACCCGCGACGGCGAGGAGACGACGCCAGAGCTGCCGGCAGTCGAGAGCCTCGATTACGACTCCGACTACAGCGGGTTCATGTCCGAGGGTGTCAGCGACGAGCTGCGCAATCTGGCGCTGCGCCGTCTGTGGCGCAGCAACCCGGTGCTTGCCAACGTCGATGGCCTCAACGACTACGACGAGGACTTCACCTTCACCAAGACGGCACTCGGCACAGTGCAGTCCGCCTACAAAGCGCTCGGCGGTTATGGCCGCCGCGAGGAAGAGGAAGAAGAGGTAGAGAGCGTCAACCAGACCGCACCCCCAGAAGAAGCAACGGCCGAGACGGGCGAAGAGCCCGCCCTGGAGGATGAGGAAAGCGCCTCCGAGGACGGCGCCGCGCCGGACCAGGCCGTACCCGACGACAAGCTTGAGAAACCGCTGACATAGGGCGGCTCTTGCGAATGATTCCAACTTAGCCCTGGACATCCCACCACGGCAGGGAGCAGAATATTTGCTGGGGCGTATAGCCGCCTGAAAATAACTAAATACCCTTCGACGTCATCCGCGAACCTAACGGAGGGAGAAGCTTGGTGGAGGCAGTGATCCATCGCGAAAATGCCGACTTGGCACCGGAAGAAGCGGGGCGCCAAGGCGTATACGGGTTCCTGGCTCGCGTGCTCGCGCGACCGGTCGACCGGCAGGAGTGCGCCTTCGTGGCCCCCCTGGCCAGCACCGACACACCACTCAATCAAGCCTTCGCCGAATTCCGCACCGCCCTGGAAGCGGCCTCGGAGGAACAGATCGAACGCTGTTATCACGATCTTTTTATCGGCGTCGGCCGGGGCGAGCTTTTGCCCTATGCCTCTTACTATCTGACCGGTTTTCTGCACGAGAAGCCCTTGGCCGAGTTGCGCGTTGATTTAGAACGGCTCGGCTTCGTGCGTGCCGAGGGTGTCTGCGAGCCGGAGGATCACATCGCCTCGCTCCTCGACGTCATGGCCCTTCTCATCGAGGGTACGACGAGCGGCGAGTTCGATGTTTACGAGCAGGACAGATTTTTTTCCGCCCACATTCGACCTTGGGCGGGACAGTTCTTCGCCGACCTCGAAGTGGCGAAGTCGGCCGATCTCTACCGCTGGGTGGGCAGGATCGGCACCATCTTCATGGGGATCGAGGAGGAAAGCTTCGGGATGGTCGCTCGCGCATGAGGCGGGCGACAGCTGGCGCCAGGCGTCAGGCTCATCGCAGACCCATGGGGGCCAACGCGCCGCTCCGGCCGGGGCGGCGAAAAGGAGGTAGGAATACCGTGAAGGAGAAAATGCAAGAGCAGGTCGATCGGCGCCGATTCTTCGGATCCGCCGGCAAGGGCTTGGCCCTTGGCGTCGGTGCCGCGGTCGCCGCGGCGCCGGGCGCCCAAGCCGCGGTCGAGGAGGCCGACGGGGAGGGATACCGTGAGACCCGGCACGTGAAGACCTATTACGAGACCACCCGGTTCTGAGAGCCGGCGGTCTCAAAGCGATAGAAAGTCCCGAGAGACTTGAACCCTGAAAGAACCTGAAGAGAAAGGACGGGGAAATGCTTCGCAAGAAGACAAACGGGGTTGCGTTCGGCCCCCGTTCGTCCGCCGCCTTCACCGCCAAAACCGGTGAAGCCGTCGATCGGCGAACGTTCCTGAAACGCTCCGGTCTGGTTGCCGGCGGCTTGGCCGCGGCGACCGCAGGATCGGCCGGCTTGATGACACGCACCGCCAAGGCGCAGACCGCCGACCAGATGCCCGACGTGACCACGGTGAAGTCCGTGTGCACCCACTGCTCGGTCGGCTGCACGGTCATCGCCGAGGTGCACAAGGGCGTGTGGATCGGCCAAGAGCCGGGCTTCGACAGCCCCTTCAATTTGGGCGCCCACTGCGCCAAAGGTGCCGCGGTTCGCGAGCACGCGCACGGCGAGCGCCGCCTCAAGCACCCGACCAAGTTGGTCGACGGCAAATGGAAGAAGATATCCTGGGACGAGGCGATCAACGAGATCGGCGACAAGCTCCTCGAGATCTACGGCTCCTCCGGCCCCGATTCGGCCTACTGGCTGGGCTCGGCCAAGCACAACAACGAGCAGGCCTATCTGTTCCGTAAGTTCTATGCCTTCTGGGGGTCGAACAACGGCGATCACCAGGCACGGATCTGTCATTCCACCACGGTCGCGGGTGTGGCGAACACCTGGGGCTATGGCGCGATGACCAACTCCTACAACGACATCCACAACAGCCGGGCCATCTTCCTGATCGGCGGCAACCCGGCCGAAGCCCATCCGGTGTCGTTGTTGCACATGCTGCGCGCCAAGGAGCAGAACAACGCGCCGCTTATCGTCTGCGATCCGCGCTTCACCCGCACGGCCGCCCATGCGGACGAATACGTACGCTTCCGCCCGGGCACCGATGTGGCGCTGATCTGGGGCATTCTCTGGCACCTCTTCGACAACGGCTGGGAGGACAAGGAGTTCATCCGCCAGCGTGTCTGGGGCATGGACCAGATTCGCCAGGAGGTGAAGAAGTGGACGCCTGAAGAGACCGAGCGCGTCACCGGCGTGCCCGGCTCGCAGTTGAAGCGCGTTGCACGGACGCTGGCGAACAATCGGCCCGGCACCGTGATCTGGTGCATGGGCGGTACCCAGCACACCAACGGCAACAACAACACCCGGGCCTACTGCGTCTTGCAGCTGGCGCTCGGCAACATGGGCCGGCAGGGCGGCGGAACCAACATCTTCCGCGGCCACGATAACGTGCAGGGCGCCACAGACCTTGGCGTGCTCTCGCACACCCTGCCAGGCTACTACGGCCTCAAGACTGGGTCCTGGAAGCACTGGGCGCGGGTGTGGGATGTCGACTACGACTATCTGCTCGGCCGCTTCGCCTCCCAGGAGCTGATGGAAGGCAAGGGCATTCCGGTGTCACGCTGGATCGACGGCGTGCTCGAGGACAAGGAGAACATAGACCAGCCCGACAACGTCCGGGCCATGATCTTCTGGGGCCACGCGCCGAACTCCCAGACGCGTCTGCCGGAAATGAAGAAGGCCATGGAACTGCTCGATCTCCTGGTCGTGGTCGATCCCTATCCGACGGTCTCGGCCATATTGCACGACCGCAAGGATGGGGCCTATCTCCTGCCGGCGGCCACGCAGTTCGAGACTTATGGTTCGGTGACCGCGTCCAACCGCTCCATCCAATGGCGCGACAAGGTCGTAGAGCCGCTCTTCGAGTGCAAGACGGACCATGAGATCATGTATCTCCTGGCCGAAAAGCTCGGCTTCGCCGACGAGATGTTCAAGAACATCAAGGTCGAGGGAACCGAGCCGCTGATCGAGGACATCACCCTCGAGCTCAATCGCGGCATGTGGACGATCGGCTACACCGGCCAGTCGCCGGAGCGCTTGAGGAAGCACATGGCCAACCAGCACACGTTCGATAGGACGACGCTGCAGGCCATTGGCGGACCTTGCGATGGTGATTACTACGGCATGCCCTGGCCTTGCTGGGGCACGGCGGAGATGAACCATCCCGGCACCCCGGTTCTTTATGATCCCTCAAAGCCGGTCTCGGAGGGTGGTCTTACCTTCCGCGCCCGTTTCGGTGTTGAAAGAGAGGGCGACAACCTCTTGGCCGAGGGGTCCTATTCGGTGGGATCGGAGCTCAAGGACGGGTATCCCGAGTTCACCATGGCGATGCTGAAGAAGCTTGGATGGGACGGCGACCTCACGGACGAGGAACGCTCCACCATCGAAGCGATTGCCGGCGACAAGACCAACTGGAAGACCGACCTTTCGGGCGGCATCCAGCGCGTCGCCATCAAGCACGAGTGCGCACCCTTCGGCAACGCCAAGGCCCGCTGCGTGGTGTGGAACTTCCCGGATCCGGTGCCCTTGCACCGCGAGCCGCTCTACACGCCGCGGCGCGACCTGGTGGGCGACTATCCCACCTACGCCGACACCAAGAACTATCGCCTGCCGACACTTTACGAGTCGATCCAGAAGGAAGACTTCTCTCAGGACTTCCCGACGGTGCTGACCTCCGGTCGGCTAGTGGAGTACGAAGGTGGCGGCGACGAGTCGCGGTCCAATCCTTGGCTCGCGGAGCTGCAGCAGAACATGTTCGTCGAGATCAACATCCGCGATGCCAACAACCTCGGCATCAAGGACGGCGAGATGGTCTGGGTCGTCAGCCCCGCTCCGGAAAACCCGAGGGTCAAGGTCATGGCAATGGTCACTGAAAGGGTGGGTTCGGGCGTTGCCTTCATGCCCTTCCACTTCGGTGGACATTTGCAAGGCGAGGACCGGCGCTCTCACTATCCGGAGGGTACGGATCCCTATGTGCTCGGCGAATCATCGAACACGGCCCAGACCTACGGGTACGATTCGGTGACGCAGATGCAGGAAACCAAGGCCACGCTCTGTCGTATCGAGCGTGCATGAGGGAGGTGACCAGTTATGGCACGAATGAAGTTCCTTTGTGACGCCGAGCGCTGCATCGAGTGCAACGCCTGCGTCACCGCATGCAAGAATGAGCACGAGGTGCCTTGGGGCATCAACCGCCGGCGGGTCGTCACGATCAACGACGGCAAGCCGGGTGAACGGTCGATCTCGGTCGCTTGCATGCACTGCTCGGACGCGCCCTGCATGGCGGTCTGTCCGGTGGATTGCTTCTACCAGACCGAAGAAGGCGTGGTCCTGCACTCCAAGGACCTCTGCATCGGCTGCGGTTATTGCTTCTACGCCTGTCCGTTCGGCGCGCCGCAATATCCGCAAGCCGGAAACTTCGGCAGCCGCGGCAAGATGGACAAGTGCACCTTCTGCGCCGGCGGTCCGGACGATGACCACTCCGTGGCCGAGTTCCAGAAGTACGGCCGCAATCGCTTGGCGGAG
>JBFELD010000095.1:0-8192 GCA_041552375.1 Kiloniellaceae bacterium
CGCAAGCTCGCCGACAAGCGCACCTTCCCGGCCATCGATATCGGCAAGTCCGGTACCCGTAAGGAGGAGCTGCTGGTCGAGAAGGGCACGCTATCGAAGATGTGGGTCCTCCGGCGCATCCTGCTGCCGATGGGCATCACCGATTCCATGGAGTTCCTGCTGGAGAAGCTGAAGCACTCCAAGAACAACTCCGACTTCTTCGAGTCCATGAACCAGTAACGCGGCCCCGCCCGCGGCCGGCGCAGGTTTAGGGCAGGATGATGCTCGAACCGGTGGTCCGGCGTCCCTCCAGCTCATTATGGGCCGTGGCCACGTCGTCGAGCCGATAGCGCTGGTTGATCTCTATCTTCACCACACCCGTTTCGACCATCTCGAACAGGCGCGAGGCCGAAAGCACCAGGTCCTCTCGGCTGGCCGTGTAGGTAAAGAGCGTCGGCCGGGTGACGTAGAGCGAGCCCTTCTGGGCAAGGATGCCAAGGTTGACGTCGCTGACCGGGCCCGACGCATTGCCATAGCTCACCATCAGACCGCGGGGCTGAAGGCAGTCGAGCGAGCCTTCCCAGGTCGACTTCCCAACCGAGTCGTAGACCACGCGCACGCCCTTGCCGTCCGTGATCTCGCGCACCCGTTGGGCGACGTCCTCTTCGCGGTAGTTGATCGTGTGATGACAGCCATGCGCCGTCGCCAGTGCGGCCTTTTCCGGCGACCCCACGGTCCCGATGACCGTCGCGCCCAGGTGGTGCAACCACTGGCAGGCGATGAGGCCGACGCCCCCGGCGGCGGCATGGAACAAGACCGTGTCACCGGGCTGCACGTCATAGGTTCGGCGAATGAGGTATTCGGTGGTCATGCCCTGGAGCATCATCGCCGCGCCCTGCTCGGCATCGATGGCCTCGGGCAACTTGACCAGCCGGTCGGCGGCGATCACCCGCGCCTGGGCATAGGCACCGGGCGGTCCGCCGGCATAGGCAATGCGGTCGCCCGGGGATAGGTCTTCCACGCCCTCGCCCACGGCCTCGACCACGCCGGCGGCTTCGAAGCCGAGCCCGGAGGGCAGCCCGGGCAGGGGATAGAGACCGCTACGCAGATAGACGTCGATAAAGTTCAGCCCGACGGCCTGATGGCGCACCAAAGCCTCGCCCGGTCCCGGCGCGCCGATCTCGACCGTCTCGTAGGTAAGGACCTCGGGACCACCGGTCTGGTGGATGCGTACCGCTTTCGTCTCCATGCTCTTAACCACTCCTCTTGTCGGGCCGTCGTGGGTGTTTGATTTTCGGGCGCTGGACGTTAGCGCGCTGCCTGGTGTCTGTCACGTCCGTGTTGATGCTGGAAATAGCTCGAACTGCTCGGCCAGCGCGCCCTCGTGGACGAGAAGCCGGCGCTTGTCGACAACGCCTTGGCCACCGGAAAATCCGCCGAGGCTATCACCGCCGGCAACGACGCGATGACAGGGGATGATGATGGGTATGGGATTGGCCCCGCAAGCGGTGCCAACGGCCCGTGCGATGCCGTCGAGACGCTGCGCGAGCTCACCGTATGTACGCGTCTTTCCATAAGGGATATCAAGCATTTCCCGCCAGACCGCCTGGTGGAAGGTGGGTCCTCGGGGCGCAAGGGGCAGATCGAAAGTTTTAAGCCGACCCTCGCCGTAGGCAATCAACTGCCGGGCAGCTTCGGCCAGGAGCGGTGTCCCGGCTTTCTCGCCCTGTCCCCAGGTGAGCGCGATGATGGCCTCGCCCGCCTGCCACACGCGAAAGGCGCCGAGCGCGGTCTCCACGGTGGCTTCCAGGCGCGTGCTCATCGGCTTGCCGGGTGTCCGTCAGGTGCTCGGCCGAAGCAGCGCGCGGAGCGGCTCCGGTTCGCTGACGGGGGGCGAGCAGGCCAGGGCGCGGCAAACGTAAGCGGTGGCCTTGCCGTCGATCTGTCCGTGACCGGCGGCCGGGTGGTGCTCGGGCAAGGGCTCGTCGGGTGCGACGATCTGAAACACCCGATTGGGCAGGCAGGCGCCGAAGACCGCGGCAATCAACGCCTCGCTATCGGCGTCGCCGCGCTGGCCTATGACGACGATTTGCAGGGGATCGTGCAACAGCTCGCAGGCGGCGAGCAGCGTGGCGAGCGAGCTGCTAGTCCGCTCGATCTCGCCGGTGAAGGCGGCGATGGTCGCCTCGGCGCGTTCGCGGTGGCGGTCGTCCCCGGTCAGAAAATAGAGTTTGGCCAGGACCCCGGCGAGGGTGCCGTTGCCGCTGGGCGTTGCTTGGTCGAGCGCGTTCTTGGCGCGCACGATGACATCGTCGGTATCATCGGCGGTGAAGAAATATCCGCCACCCTCCTTATCCCAATAGTGCCGGTCCAGGACCGCCAGCCAGGCCTCGACACGGTCGAGGTACCGGGTCTCGCCGGTAACCTCGTGGAGAACGACCGCCGCCTCGCAGAGGTGGGCGTAGTCGTCCAAGGTGGCCGGATGAGCCGCGCGCCCACGTCGCCAACTATGACGGAGACGGCCGTCCGGCTGCATATTCTCCAGAACGAACGCAAAGGCCTTCTCGGCGGCGGCCAGCCAGGCCGCCTCACCGAATGCCAGGGCCGCCTCGGCGAGCGCCGATATCATCAGGCCGTTCCAGTCGGCGAGAACTTTGTCATCCCAACCCGGCGGCACGCGGTCGCGCCGCGCCTCGAACAAACACGCCCGCGCGGCGGCCAGACGCTCCTCGGTGGCGGGGTCGGACAGGTCGAGATCGCCCGAACGGTTGAGGATGGTGCGACCCTCGAAGTTACCATCGGGCGTGACGCCATAGATCTGCTTGAACAAAGCGGCCTCCCGGCCGAGAAGCCGGTCGATCTCCTCCTCGTGCCAGAGGTAGAAAAGTCCTTCCTCGCCCTCGCTGTCGGCGTCGAAGGAAGATGCGAAGGCGGTCGAGGGGCGACCCTCGGCATCGGCGGCGGCCATCATCTCGCGCAGCGCCCAGGTCACGGTCTCTTGCACCCGGCGCGCGTAAATCTCTTTTTTTGTGTCCTGCCAAATCCAGGTCAGGACCTGCACTAACTGTGCATTATCATAAAGCATTTTCTCAAAATGAGGCACCAACCAATGGTTGTCTACAGAATAGCGCGCGAAGCCACCACCAAGATGATCATAGATGCCGCCCTGGCTCATTTTGAGGAGCGTCAGTTCGACCGCCTGGCGGAAGGGCTCCGCGCCGCTGCGCAGCCAGGCGCGCCAAAGAAGCTTCAGGTTTGTTGGTTGTGGAAACTTGGGCGCGCTGCCAAAGCCGCCCTCGAAGGGGTCGATTTGACGCGTGAGGCGCCGGGTGATCTCGGTGATCGTCTCCAGATCGACCAACGCGCCCGTCCGGGTCTGGGACATCTGCTTCAGACCGTCGGCCAGCGCGGAGACGTTCTTCGCCACCTTGTCCGGCTCACGGGCAAAGATGTCGGCCACGCCTTGCAGCACTTGCGGGAAGCTGGGGCGGCCGAAGCGCGGCGCCGGCGGAAAGTAGGTCCCACCCCAAAAAGGCGCGCCATCGGGTGTCAGGAACATGGTCAACGGCCATCCGCCATGCTCACCCAGAAGGGCCAAGGCGGTTTGGTAGATGGCGTCGATGTCGGGCCGCTCTTCCCGGTCGACCTTGATGTTGACGAAAAGCCGGTTCATGAGGTCGGCGATTTCGGGATCCTCGAAGCACTCGTGGGCCATGACGTGGCACCAATGGCACGCGGCATATCCGACCGACAGCATGATGGGTTTTTGCGCCTCCTTGGCGAGAGCGAGCGTCCCGTCGCTCCAGGGTTGCCAGTGCACGGGGTTGTCCTGGTGCTGCAGTAAATAGGGACTGGTCTCGTCGCGGAGACGGTTTTGCAGGATCGGCGCATGGGCGTCGGTCATGAAGGGCTGTTCCTCCCATCGATGCGCCGCCGCTTGGGTCGCCGCGTCGCTTCGGATAGAGTTATGGGATGCGAGGGACCGTTGGTACAACCACAATCTTTCAGGGGATTTGAGCCGGTCGATCGCGGTGAAGGACGAGGGGAGAGGAGACAGCCATGAAGATCTCCATAGACGTGGATTGCACACCGGAGGAGGCCCGTCGCTTCTTGGGTCTGCCGGACGTGGGCCCCATGCAGGCCGAGTTGATGCAGGCCATGCAGAAGCGCATGATGTCGGGGCTCGAGGCGATGGAGCCGGACCAGATCCTCAAGACCTGGCTGCCGAGTGGTTTGAAGGGGTGGGAGGAGATGCAAAAGGCTTTCTGGTCGCAAATGGCCGCGGGCGCAAGCGGTAGCGGTGTCAAGAAGAAGCCGTGATTGACGGCTGTCAGTCGACCGACACGATCTTCGCGCTTTCCAGCGCCCGTGGCCGCGCCGGCGTGGCGGTCGTGCGCCTATCGGGGCCGCAGGCGCTTCGTGCGCTGAGGCGGCTCACGGACAAGGACGATCCGTCCCCGCGAGCGGCTCGTCTCGCGCGCCTCCGCGATCCGCTCGATGGCCGCACCCTGGACCATGCGTTGGTGTTGTCGTTCCCGGGCCCGGCAAGCTTCACCGGGGAGGACGTCGTGGAGCTGCATCTTCACGGCGGCCCGGCGGTCCTGCAGGCGGTCCTCGCCGCCCTGGGGCGCGAGGCCGGTCTGCGGCCCGCCGAGGCTGGCGAGTTCACCCGCCGCGCCTTCGACAACGACAAGCTCGACCTCAGCGAAGTCGAGGGGCTGGCCGACCTGATCGCCGCGGAGACCGAAGCGCAGCGACGCCAAGCTCTGCGACAGATGGAGGGCGCCTTGTCCGACCTCGTGGAGGGCTGGCGCGAACGTCTCCTTCAAGCCGGAGCCCTGGCCGAGGCGACGATCGATTTCAGCGACGAGGAATTACCGGCGGATCTGAGCGACCGCTTGAACTCCCTGGTTAGCGGCGTCGATGGGGAAATCGCCCGATACATCAAGGACCAAGGCCTGGGCGAGCGTCTGCGTCACGGCTTTCAGGTGGTGATCCTCGGACCTCCCAATGCCGGCAAGTCCTCCTTGCTCAATGCCCTGGTGCGGCGCGAGGCGGCGATCGTGACCTCCAGCGCCGGCACGACACGCGATGTGATCGAAGTGCATCTGGATTTGAACGGCTATCCCGTGACCTTGGCCGATACCGCAGGTCTTAGGTCGCTGGAAGAGGGGGGTGTGGCAGCGACCTTCGGGGAGGTCGAGCGCGAGGGCATGCGCCGGGCGCGCGGCCGCGCCGAGGCGGCCGATCTTCTGATTGCCGTCTTCGACCTTGGCGGGCTGTCGAATTTGGATCCTGAGATCCTGACGCTGCTCGGCGACCGGGCCACCGTGGTTCTGAACAAGTGCGACCTCCATCCGGGAGCGGCACCTGAGCTGCCACGGGCCTTGTCGGCGTGGCCGGTCTTCACGATCTCGGCGACGGAGGGGATCGGTTTGCAGGGGCTTGTCTCTCATCTGCGCGGCGAGGTGATGCGCCGATTCGCCGGGTCGGGAGAGGCACCGGTGATCACACGCGCGCGTCACCGCCGGGCGCTTGAGGACTGCCGGGCGGCGCTGACACGTATGCGTACGGCCGGCCTTCCCGAACTGGCGGCGGAGGATTTGCGCGCGGCGCTCTCGGCCCTGGAGCGGATCACCGGGCGCAGTGACGTCGAGGATATTCTGGGGCGCATCTTCCAGGAGTTCTGCATCGGGAAATAGACCGCCGCCGAAAATTGTTTCACGTGAAACATTCGCTCGACGTTCGGGTAGCGTTGACCCCGGCGTCGGCGGTGGGCTATAGAGCGGCGATCCGGGCGCGGTGGCTGCGCCCGAAGCCGATAAAGGTGAGCCATGAGTGGATGGGATGTCATCGTCGTCGGGGGTGGTCATGGCGGCTGCGAGGCCGCGGCCGCCGCGGCACGGCTGGACGCCCGGACGCTTCTCGTCACGCCAGATCCCGAATCCATTGGCGCGATGTCCTGTAATCCGGCTATCGGTGGTCTGGGGAAGGGGCATCTGGTGCGCGAGGTCGACGCTCTCGATGGTCTGATGGGCCGGGCCATCGACCGGGCCGGCATCCAGTTTCGCATGCTCAACCGACGCAAGGGGCCGGCCGTCCGCGGGCCTCGCGCCCAGGCCGACCGCGCCCTCTATCGCCAGGCGGTGCAGGATCTGATCGCCGAGCAACCCGGTCTTTCGATCATGGCGGCACGGGTCGAAGACCTCGTCCTGACGCCCGAGGGTTCGTGCGCCGGTGTCGTGACCGACCGCGGCGAGACGCTCTCGGCGGGCGCCGTGGTGCTGACCACAGGCACCTTCCTTCGTGGCTTGATCCACCGCGGAGAGACGAAGGTTCCGGCCGGCCGGGTGGGGGAGGCGCCGTCGATCGGCCTTGCCCAAACCCTCGAGCGGCTCGGCTTTCGCCTCGGGCGCTTGAAGACCGGCACCCCGCCCCGGCTCGATGGACGGACGATCGATTGGTCGGCACTGAATGCCCAGCCCGGCGACGACCCGCCGGTGCCATTTTCCATGCTCACCTCGACCATCACCCAGCCGCAGGTGCCCTGTCATATCACGTACACCACGGCGGCGGCGCACGACCTCATCCGGGCAAATCTTCACCGCTCACCGATGTATTCCGGTCAAATCGAGAGCATCGGGCCGCGCTACTGTCCTTCGATCGAGGACAAGATCGTTCGCTTCGCCGACAAGGCGCGGCACCAGATTTTCTTGGAGCCGGAGGGCCTGGACGATCCGACGGTCTATCCGAACGGGATCTCGACCTCGCTGCCCGAGGCCGTGCAGTTGGAGCTGCTGACGCTGATCCCGGGCCTCGAAAGGGCCGAGATGCTCCAGGCCGGCTATGCGATCGAGTACGATCACGTCGACCCCCGCGAGCTCGACCCCGGTCTTCAGACGCATCGGGTTCCGAGGCTATTTCTGGCCGGGCAGATCAACGGCACGACCGGCTATGAGGAAGCGGCGGCACAAGGTGTGATGGCGGGGTTGAACGCGGCACTCGCGGCCGGCCGGAGCGGGACCGAGCGCGGTCGAGGTGACGATCCCTTCGTCCTCGACAGGGCCGAGGCCTACACCGCGGTCATGATCGACGATCTGGTGACGCGCGGGGTGAGTGAACCCTATCGTATGTTCACCAGCCGGGCGGAGTACCGCCTTCGCCTGAGGGCCGACAACGCCGATCAGCGCCTGACGGAAAAGGCGGTCCGGATTGGTTGCGTGGGTGCCGAGCGACGGAGTGCCTTCGCCGTAAAAAAAGCCAAGCTGGAGGCGGCGCGCGCTCTGGCCCGGACCCTGTACGCATCACCTAAGGAGATCGCCCGTCTGGGCGTGACGATCGCTCAGGATGGTGTCCGGCGCCCACTCCACGAGCTTCTGCGCTATCCCGGGGTGAGCCTCTCGAGGTTGAGCAGCCACTGGCCAGAGCTGGGAGGGCTCGACCCGGAGATTGCCGAGCAGATCGAGATCGATGGTCGCTATGCCGCCTATTTGGAGCGACAGGATGCCGACATCGCGGCCTATCGGCGAGACGAGGCCCTGGCCTTGCCAGGCAGCCTCGATTATCGCGGCCTGCCGGGCCTCTCGAACGAGATGTGCGACATTCTCGACGCGGCGCGGCCGGCGACGTTGGGCGCGGCGGCGCGATTGCCCGGGGTGACCCCGGCGGCTCTGATCCTGCTGTTGCGTCATGTGAAGCGTCGCCTGTGTCCCGAAGACCGTCCGCGGCACCCGGAAACGGCGCCCACGGCGGCCGGGTAGGATCTGGGGCGATGCCGCGCCCTCTCTCGCCCGAAGACGTCGCCGAGCAGTGCGATGTTTCACGTGAAACATTGGATCGGCTAAAGCGCTATGTGGACCTTCTGGAGAAATGGACCAAGGCGATCAACCTCGTGTCGGCCGGGAGCCTCAGTGACGTCTGGCGCCGGCACATTCTCGATTCGGCTCAGCTCGCCGGTTTGTTGCCAGGGTCGGATGGGAGGTCTGTAACGCTTCTCGACCTGGGCTCGGGTGCCGGACTGCCGGGACTGGTCCTTGCTATTCTTGGCGTCGGGCCGGTTCATTTGGTCGAAGCCGACGGCAGGAAGGCGACCTTTCTGCGCGAGGCGGCCCGGGCGACGAAAGCTGCCGTGAGGGTCTATGAGACACGGGTCGAGTCGCTCGAGCCGTTCCCGGTCGACGTGGTGACGGCACGCGGCTTGGCTCCCCTCGACC
>JBFELD010000096.1:0-8190 GCA_041552375.1 Kiloniellaceae bacterium
CCGAGCGTCACGGCGAACAGCATGATCAGCAGGATCGCCAGCCAGAAGGGCGGCACCGAGATCCCGGCGAAGGCGATGAAGTTGATGGCGTGGTCGATGATCCCGCGCGGGCGCGCCGCCGCCCACATGCCGAGCGGCAGGGCCAGCGCCAGGGCCAGCGCGAAGGAGATCCCCATCAACAGGACCGTGTTCCACAGCCGCGGCATCAAGACCTCCATCACCGGGCGGGTGTGGATGCGCGAGAAGCCGAAGTCGCCCTGCACCGCGCCGGCCAGCCAGGCGAGATAGCGCTCGGTCAGCGGCCGGTCGAGCCCGTGCAGGGCGCGCAGGCGCTGGGCATCCTCGGCCGTCAGGTTCGGGTTGGCCTGGATCATCAGGTCGATGGGATCGCCCGGCATCAACCCGATCAGGGCATAGATCAGGAAGGACATGATGAAGAGCACGAGGAGCGACTCGCCCAGCCGCCGGGCGATATAGGTCACCATCGCCGCCCGCCCTTGTTGTCGGCGTCCGGCCTCAGCGTCCCTCGCTGCGCCATTCCTCGATCCACAAAGTGGTGACGGCGGTGTGCCCGGTCGGCCGCAGGCCCTTCAGCCACTTGGGCAGGATATAGGGCTCGGCCCGCCAATAGAGCGGCAGGACGGGCAGGTCCTCGGCATAGAGTTTCTGGAACCGGGCCCAAAGCGCGGCGCGCTTGTCGCGGTCCAACTCGACCTCGATGGCGTCCAGCAGCCGGTCCATCTCCGGATTGCTGTAGCCCGTGTAGTTCTGCCCCGACCAATTGTTCTCGGCGCTCGGCACCTGGTCGGAGCGCAGCGTGGTGCGCGGCACGTTCTCCGGCGAGGAGACCCAGGCGAACATAGCCATGGCCGAGAAACGCCGCTGGGAGACGGTCTGGCCGAAGAAGACCCGCGCCGGCTCGTTGCGGATACGCACGTCGATGCCGACTTGCTTCCACTGGCTTTGCAGGACCTGCTCGACCAGCTCGCGCGTGCGGCTGCCGGCGGTGGTCATGATCTCGAAGACCAGCGGCTCGCCGGCGGCGTTGTGGCGCACGCCCTTCTTGAGGTCCGTCCAGCCCAATTCATCCAGCAGCGCCGCCGCCCGATCCGGGTCGTAAGCATGCCGCGGCGTCTGATCGCTGTGGACCCAATCGAGCGGACTGACCGAGCTGTGGGCCGGCGGCTGGCGGCCCTGGAACAGCCGCTCGCTGATCGCCTCCCGGTCGATGGCGTGCAAGAGCGCGCGGCGCATGCGCGGCTCGGCCAGCAGGGGGTTGTCCAGGTTGAGGTCGATATGCTCGTAAATCAGCCCCGCCTTGTAGATGAGGTCATAGTCCTCGCCGTGGCGCTTCTCGAAGGCCAGCGCCTGGTCGAGGGTCAGGCCCAGCTCACCGGCGATCATGTCGATGGCGCCGGAGAGGAGATTGGCCTCGAGCGCGGCCGTGTTCTCGATGATGCGGAAGACCACCTCTTCGAAGGCGGGCGGTGAACCCCACCAGGTCTCGTTCGGCACAAGGACGACCTCGGCGCCCGATTCGACCCGGGCGATGCGGTAGGGGCCGAAGGCCAGCGCCGGGTTGGTGGTGTCGCTGTCATAGGCCGTGCGGTTGCGGTACTCGCGCGGCGCCGACTCGAAAATAGTCCTGTCGAGGTGCGCCGGCAGGGGGTTGGGCACGTAGCGGTAGTAGTCAAAGGTCACCCGGTCGAGGTGCACGGTGAAGGTCTTATCGCCCAGAACCTCGATCGAGAGGATCCTGCGATAGGCCTCCTGATCACTGACGCCGGAGAGCGGATGGCGCCCCATCTCCCAAGTAAAGACGACGTCGTCGGCGGTGACTGGTTTGCCGTCGCCCCAGGTGGCCTCGGGGTGGATCTCATAGGTGACGGCAAGGCCCTCTCCACCGCCCGCTAGCGTCTCGCGCTTGGCCAGGCCGTTCTCCAAGGTCGGGAAGGTGGTGCAGAGCATACAGCGCGGCTGCCAATCCTGGTCGTGGGCGATGAAGGGCCGGCGGATGGCCGAGAGCACCATCGTCTTGGCCAGCATGGCCTCGATTTCGGGATGGAAGTTGGAGGGGAACTGGGTCATGCCGATGACCAATCTTTCCGCCCAAGCGGCGCTCAGGCCCGCCGGCGTTACGGCGAGCGCGATGACCATCACGGCGGCAAGACGAGGGATCTTCATCAGCGCTCCCATCTCCGGACGGCCGGGGGTTCCGATCTTCTCGGACGTCCCCGACCATAGGCCCTCATGGGCCGACGTCAATCTCGTCTTAGGGCGGGCTCGTCTTAGGTTTGGTCGCGCGCGCTCTGCCCGTAACGAAGCTTTGACCCGCTGTGAACAGCCATAGGTACTAGATTCTTAAATCAAGGGGGGCACGCTGTCGCGCTCACGAGGTGCTGCGAGATCCAGGAGAGTTGATGATGATCTTTGCCCTACGCCGTGCTTTCGTGCCGATCTTGATACTGGTTCTCCTGGTGTATCCGGTGCAAGCACCACCCTTGGCAGAGGAGCAGGCGGAGTCGCGGCCGGAGATCAGTGGCGATCCGACTAAGCCCAGACGCCACTTTCGCGTGCGCAACGCCGCCGAACTCGGCCACCAAGAGGCGGAGAATATCTACCGGGGCTTGTTAAGCTTCATGACCCAGGGATACCACGCCGCCGGCGATCCCATCGCCGACACCTACGCCGATTGGTCCCGCTTCAACACGGCCCCCTACCGCTCTGCGACCCATGGCCAGCGTTTCGTCAACAACTACGCGAACGAGGCCGCCCAGGCCTATGGTCGCTACGAGGAGGCGGGGATCTTTCCGCCTGGTGCGATCATCGCCAAAGATAGCTTCTCGGTGACCCGTGAAGGCGAGGTCCGTCCCGGTCCGCTCTTCGTCATGGAGAAGATGGAGCCGGGCTTCAACTACGTTAGCGGCGACTGGCGCTACATCATGATCATGCCCGATGGCGAGCTCTTCGGGATGACAAGGGGCGTCAACGCCGAGCGGGTCGAGTACTGCATCGGCTGCCACCTGGTGCAAGAAGAGCGAGATCACCTGTTCTTCCTGCCCGAGGACTACCGGGTCACACCGTAACGGCGAGCGGTCAAGCTTTCACCGCGAGGATGAAGAGGCGGCGAAAACCGAACAGCGTCTCGCCGGAGGGCTCTCGCGGATAAAGTGTGGTGAGCGCTTCGGCGTAGGTTTTGCGAAAGCGCGCGCGCTCGCTTTCCGGTAGCAGGTCGAGATAGGGTCGTCCTCCGGCCCCCAGCGTCCAGTCGGCCACCGGTGTTTCGCCCTCCAGCGCATGCAGGTACTCGCTCGCCCAAAGATCCAGGTGGCGCGAATGCGGCTGCAACAGGTGCTGGTAGGCGCCGAGATCAAGGGTATGGGCCGGGCTCGTGACGTCGCCCAGCCACTGGGAGAAGCCGGGCGCCTGTGTCAGGTCACGCAGCGCCTGCCGCCACGCGCCGTGGTGGGTATCGGGCATCTGCACCGCGAGGACGCCGCCTGGGGTCAGGCGCTCCATGAGTCTCGAAAAGACGGCTTCGTGGTCGGCGACCCAGTGCAGCGCGGCGTTGGAGAAGAGAAGATCGAGGGGCGCTTCGCCGTGCCAGGCGGCGATGTCGGCTTGGACCCAATGCGCTTCGGGATAGTCGTCGCGCGCTTTGGCCAGCATCGTCGGGTCCGCATCGACCCCGACAATCCGCGCCTCGGGCCAGCGGGCCCGGAGATGGGGCAGGAGCTGTCCCGGTCCACAGCCGAGGTCGGCGATGGCGCGGCGCTCAGCCTCCGGGATACGGGCGATCAGATCGAGCGCCGGGCGCAGCCGTGCATCGGTGAAGGCCAGATAGTCGCCGGGCCGCCAGCTTGGGTTCCGCGGTGCCGTCGTCTTGCCCGCCATGCGCGCTCTCTCCACTCCTAGCCCGCGGCCTCGCCGCCATGCGCCACCGACCAGCCATCCGGGTCGTCCAGGAAGGCGCGCACGTCCGCCAGCTGGTCCGCATTCAGGTAGCCGGTCTCCTCGGCCACGGCCAGCACATCCCACCAGGTGGCGAGCGCATGCAGGGTCACGCCCTGGCGCTCCAACGCGGCGATGGAGTCGGGGAAAGTCCCATAGCTGAAGATCACGAAGGTATGGGCGCAAGTGGCACCCGC
This sequence comes from Kiloniellaceae bacterium, assembly GCA_041552375.1. Classification (GTDB taxonomy): domain Bacteria; phylum Pseudomonadota; class Alphaproteobacteria; order Kiloniellales; family Kiloniellaceae; genus JAJFGK01. Next base: position 4,149 of record JBFELD010000096.1, read on the forward strand.
CTCGCGCAAGGCCTCGACGAAGCTCAGCTTCGAGCCGCCGTCGGTCGCCAGGTCCTCGACCAGGAGCGCGGGCGCGCCGGGCTCGAAGGTCCCCTCGATGCGGGCATTGCGACCGAAGCCCTTGGGCTTCTTGCGGACATAGACCATGGGCAGGTCGAAGCGCTCGGCCATCCAAGCGGCAAACGGGATGCCCGCGGTCTCGCCGCCGGCGATAACGTCGAAGGCTTCGGCCCCGGCTTGGCCCCTCAGTAGCGCCACGCCCATATCCATCAGCCGGGCCCTTGCCTTGGGAAAGGAGATGATGCGCCGGCAGTCGACGTAGACCGGGCTGGCACGACCCGAGGTGAAGATGAAGGGCTCGTCCGGGCGGAACAGCACCGCCTCGATGTCGATCAGAATGCGGGCGGCCTCGCGCGCGTCGGTCATGGGTCCTCCTCCGGGGGCACTCGTCGGCTGTTGAATGGTATTAAGACCAAAAAGGGAGATTCGCAAAGCGCGCCTCGCTGCGTTAGAAGAAAGCGGATCGATTTGAGGGAAGGACGGGGAGCGATGAGCGAGCTGACCGGCAAGTCGGCGCTGGTGACCGGCGCCGGACGGGGCATCGGACGAGCCACGGCGGAAACGTTGGCGGCCGCCGGCGCGAAGGTCACGCTAGCGGCGCAAAGCGCTCACGAGATCGAGCGGCTGGCCGAAGAAATCCGCGGCCGTGGCGGCGAGGTCGAGGCGGTCGTGACCGATGTTGCCGACTATGCCGCGGTGACCGAGACCGTGGCCCATATGGAGCGCTGTTTCGGGCACATCGACATCCTGATCAACAATGCCGGGATTATCGAGCCCATCGCGCCCTTGGCCGAGAGCGACCCCGAGATCTGGGAACGCTGCATCGCGGTCAATCTGGTGGGCGCCTACCACGTGGTGCGGGCGGTTCTGCCCTCGATGATCGCCGCTGGTGAGGGTGTCGTCGTCAACGTCAGCTCGGGCGCGGCCTCTCACGCGCTCGAAGGTTGGAGCGGCTATTGCGCCGCCAAGGCGGGGCTCGCCATGCTGACCCGGTCCTTGGCTCTCGAACTGGAGGGTAGCGGGGTGCGGGTCTACGGTTTTCGGCCGGGCACGGTCAATACCGGCATGCAGGCCGTGATCCGGGCCTCGGGCATGGGGGAGATCGCCCGCATGCGTCCCGAGGACCACCCTCCGCCGGAAGACCCGGCGCGGGTCATGGTCTGGCTCTGCGGCGCGGCGGCGGCCGGTCTCAACGGGCGCGAGCTCGACGTGCGTGACCCCGAGCTGCGGCGTGCGGCGGGACTGGCGGCATGAGCGAAGCGGTTTTGGTGCGTCGCGAGGGCCCGGTTGCCTGGCTCCTGCTCAATCGGCCCGAGCGCCGCAATGCCCTCGATCTGGATATGTGGTGCGAGCTCGGGGAGGCTGTGGAAGCTCTCTCAGGCGACCCCGATCTGCGCTGCCTGGTGCTGCGTGGGGCGGGCGGCAAGGCCTTTGCCGCCGGTGCCGACATCGCCGAGTTCGAGCGCATGCGAGGCAGCGCCGAAGCGGCGGCGCGCTATGCCGAGGTCATGGACCCGGCCATGGAGGCGGTCCGCGACTGTCCGGCCCCGACCCTTGCCGTCATCGAGGGGGCCTGCGTCGGTGGCGGGCTGGAGCTGGCGGTGCAATGTGACCTGAGGCTGGCCGGCGCTTCGGCGCGGCTCGGCATGCCGATCAACCGCATCGGCCACGCGCTGCCCTACCCGGCGATGACGGCATTGGTCGAGCTGGTGGGCCGAGCGACGACGTTGGAGTTGTTGCTGGAGGGCTGCATCCTAAACGCGGAGGAAGCTTATTACCGCCGGTTGGTGACGCGTGTCGTTGCCGATGATGCTCTGGAGGCCGAGGCCGAGGCCTTGGTGGCGCGCATTATTGCCGGGGCGCCGCTTGCCGCGCGCTGGCACAAGGTCTTCGCGGCCAAGGCGCTCAGGCCCGAGTCGCTCACCGCAGAGGACCGGCTGGAGCCTTTCCAATCTTGCGATACGGCCGACTACCGCGAGGGCATCCGCGCCTTCCTGGCCAAGGAAACGCCCAAGTTCAAGGGCGAGTAAGGGCGGTCGCCGGGGGCGGCACCCGTTGTGCCGAACCGAACCGGCGACGGTATTCGATCGGCGCTATGCCGGTTTGGCGCAGGAAGGCGCGTCGCAGGCCCTCATAGTCCTTGAAGCCGCAGCGCGCGGCGATCGTCTTGATCAGGAGGCGGTCATCCTCGAGTAGTCTCTTCGCCGCTTCGACCCGCATGCTTTCCACGGCGCGCGCCGGCGTCGTGCGGGTGCGCGAGCTGTAATCCCGGGCGAAGGTACGCGGGCTCATGCCGGCCTGCGCGGCCAGCCGTTCGACCCGAAGGTCGCACGCCAGGTTCTCGGCGATCCAGGCGTGCAGAGCCTCGAAGCCACCCTCCCGGTCGGTGGTCTGGGCGCTCAGCGCGGCGCTGAACTGGGCCTGCCCGCCGGGCCGTTTGAGGAAGACTACGAGCCGGCGGGCGATCTCGAGCGCCATGTCATGCCCGTGATCCTCCTCGACCATGGCGAGCGCTAGATCTATGCCTGCCGTGACACCGGCCGAGGACCAAATCTTCCCGTCGCGAATGAAGATGGGCCCGCTCTCGACCCTCAGGTCCGGGTGGCGGTCCTGCAGCTCTTGACACCAGCGCCAGTGCGTCACCGCCCGACGCCCGTCGAGCAGCCCGGCGGCGGCGGTCAGGAAGGCGCCCGTGCAGGTGGACCCGGTTCGCCGGGCCTCGCCCGCTTGGTTTTTCACCCAGTCCACCAATATCCTGTCGCCGGTGGCCTCGAAGACGCCGAGCCCGCCGGCGACCAGGAGGGTGTCGATGGGTGCCGACGCGGCCTCCTCCAAGGCAACCGTGCCGAGGGCGATGCCAGTGTCGCTCGCGATCATGCCGCCGTGCCGCGAGGCGGAGATGATCTCATAAGGCACCACATCATCTTGCGCGACCTGGCCGGCCTCGGCGAAGACCTGCGCCGGGCCGGTCGCATCCAGCAGCGTCACCCCCGGATAGACGAGGATGACCACGCGCCGGGGCCGGCGATCGTTCGGCAGGGGCGGTTTGGCAGAAATTGAGGACATAATATACTTTATGCCAGATAATAGGCCATTAGGCTAGCTCCATAGACTGTGGAGGGTTTTTCATGAGTGGCCAAAGCGCCTCGTCGCGTCTCTTGCCCTGGCTGGTCGTCGGTTTTGGTTTTCTGGTGCTGGCGCTGTCCTATTCCGGCCGGGCCACGCTGGGTCTGGTCATGCCCACGGTCGAGCAGGACATGGGCTGGACGCGGACGTTTCTCTCGGGCAGCGTGGCGGTCTCGCTGATCGTCATGGCGGTGCTGGCGCCTCTGGCCGGCGTACTCGTGGACCGCCACGGCCCCAGAATGGCGCTTATCGTGGGGACGCTCATCATCGCTCTGGGTAGTTTCGCCGTGGCGGTGAGTGACGGCCCGATTGGATTTCTCCTGGCCTTCGGCGGCCTCTCCGCCATCGGTCATGGTGTGGCCGCCTACCACGTCGTCTCGGCGGCGGTGGCGCAGCTCTTCACGCGCAACCTGGGGCTTGCCACCGGCATCGCCACCTCGGGATCGACGGCGGGGCAGTTCCTGATCGTGCCTCTCATCGCCGGCGTGCTCGTCGTCTACGGTTGGCGCTGGAGCTTCGTCGTGGTCGGCGTTGGTTGCCTCGTTTTGGTTCCGGTCCTGTGGCGGCTCTTGCCGAAGCACGGTCCGCGGGCGGTGATCGCCAGGGGCAGGGACGAGGGGCGTTCGAGCCTGACGGCTGACCTCCGCCATGTGCTGCGCCGGCCGGCGTTCCACATTCTGTTTTGGAGCTTCTTCATCTGCGGTTACACGACGACCGGGATCATTGAGACCCACCTGATACCCTTCGCCGCCTTCTGCGGCTTCGGCCCGATCCCCAGTGCCAATGCCTACGGCATCCTCTCGGCCGTCAATATGGCCGGCATGATCCTGGTCGGCTGGCTGACCGACCGCATGCA
>JBFELD010000097.1:0-8153 GCA_041552375.1 Kiloniellaceae bacterium
AGTCTCAGCTAGCGCCGCTGTTTGTGAACTCCTAGCCCTTCTTCGGGCCCAGGCACGTTTACGGGACACGACTCAAAGTGAGGAGGCGAAACCAAAATACATCATACGTTCAAGACGCGCAAGGCCCCGCTGGCGTTAACGACAGGGCACATGAAAGAATCACGTGCCCACCTTCTCCGCCCGGCGAGCGTCCTCCAGGAACTTCTGCATGCCGACATCGGTCAGGGGGTGCTTGAACATCGACCGGAAGACGGAGTAGGGCATAGTGGAGATGTGGGCGCCGACCTGGGCCGCCCGCACCACGTGCAAGGGATGGCGCAGGCTGGCAGCCAGCACCTGCGTGGGGATGTGGTAGCGATCAAATATCTCCACGATGTCGCGCACCACCGCCATGCCGTCATGGCCGATGTCGTCCAGTCGCCCGACGAAGGGCGAAACGAAGGCCGCCCCCGCCTTGGCCGCCAGCAGCGCCTGGGCGGCGGAAAAGCACAGGGTCACGTTGACCTTGATGCCGTCATCGGAGAGCTGCTTGCAGGCCTTCAGCCCGTCGGGCGTCAACGGTACCTTGATGGTGACGTTGTCGGCCAGGGTGGCCAGCGACCGGCCCTCGGCGAGCATCGCCTCGCACTCGAGCGCGGTGACCTCGGCGGAGACGGGGCCCGGCACGATGGCGCAGATCTCCTTGAGGATTTCCGTGAAGTCGCGCCCGGTCTTGGCGACCAGCGAGGGATTGGTGGTGACCCCATCGACCAGGCCTGTTTCGGCGAGATCGCGGATTTCGGCGACGTCCGCCGTATCGATGAAAAAGCGCATCGGCTCTGGCCCAAGTCCTTTCTTGCTGCGTCGCGGGCGGCCCTGATAGCCCTACGGCGACGACTCGTCTAGAATAAACTAAGTATATCCCATGCCTAGTGGATAAAATCTAACACATGCATCCCCAAAGATCCCATAACCAGGTTTTTCCGGGCGTCGTGTGGCCTTGAGCGATCTTTTCGAAAATGCGCGCCGCCGCCGCGTTCCCGTGTTGTTCCCGCTGCCGCTCGAGGGAAGCTACGATTACCTTGTGCCGGATGACCTGGATCTTGCCCCCGGGGCGATCATCATGGCGCCGCTCGGCAAACGCGATGTCATGGGTGTCGTCTGGGACGGTGATCGCCTGACCGCCAATCCCGATGCGCCGCCACCTCCCGATGACCGCTTGAAGGAGGTCGTCGCCCGTCTGCCGGTGGCGCCGCTAAGCGAGGCCGCCCTGCGCTTCATCGAGTGGGTGGCGGCATATTATGTGGTGCCGCCGGGCCGTGTACTGCGCATGGCGCTTTCTGCGCGCGAGGCGCTGCAAGCACCGCCGCGGGTGAAGCTCTATCGTCTGGCCGAGAGCGAGCAGGCCGCGATGCCGGCAGGCTTGCGCCCGACCCCGGCACGGTTGCGGGTCCTCGAGATCGCGTCCGATGGCTTGGGGCGAACGCAGGGGGATCTTGCTCGGACGGCCGGCGTCTCTTCGTCCGTCGTCAAGGGTCTGCAGCGCGCCGGCGTGCTCGAGATGGTCGAGGCCGAGCAGCGGATGCGCTTTGCCGCCATCGACGGCGCACGCCCCGGCCCCCAGCTGTCACCCTCGCAAGCGGCGGCGGCCGAGGCTCTGCGCGGTGCTGTGTCGAGTGGTGGGGAGAACGTCACCCTCCTCGACGGGGTCACCGGATCGGGCAAGACCGAGGTCTACTTCGAGGCCGTCGCCGCGTGTCTATCCGAAGGCAAGCAAGCGCTGGTTCTCTTGCCGGAGATTGCGCTTTCCACCCAATGGCTGGACCGTTTCGCCGCGCGCTTCGGGGCGGAACCGGGCGTCTGGCACTCCGATCTGGGCCAGAAGGAGCGGCGGGAGACCTGGCGGGCGGTCGCCGAGCAGCGGGTGCAGGTGGTGGTCGGCGCGCGCTCGGCACTCTTTCTTCCCTATCAGGCCCTGGGCCTGATCGTGGTCGATGAGGAACACGACCCGTCCTACAAGCAAGAGGACGGCGTGGCTTACAACGCCCGCGACATGGCTGTGGTGCGCGGCCGGTTGGAGAACGCGCCGGTCGTGCTTGCCTCGGCCACGCCCTCGCTAGAGACGTTGGCCAACGTCGAGCGCGGGCGATATCGGCACCTGCTGCTCGAAGAGCGCCACGGCGCCGCTCTGCTCCCACAGATCGAGCTGATCGATCTGCGCCGCGATCGCCCCCTTCGCCATCCGGGCGTGCCGGGCAGCGCGGGTCAGAGTTGGCTGTCGACGCGGCTGCGGGGCGCTCTTTCCGCGGCCTTGGCCGAGGGCGAGCAGTCTTTGCTCTTCCTCAACCGGCGTGGCTATGCGCCCTTGACCCTTTGCCGCGCCTGCGGCCACCGTATTCAGTGCCCGCACTGCACGGCCTGGCTGGTCGAGCATCGCCTGGCCGGCCGCCTGCAGTGTCACCACTGTGGCTTCGGGCAGCGCTTGCCGGAAACCTGCCCGGCTTGCGAGGCCCCTCAATCCCTTGCCGCCTGCGGGCCGGGAGTGGAGCGCCTGGCCGAGGAGGTCAAGCGCCTCTATCCCGATGCCCGTCTGGCGATCATGGCGAGCGACACCATGCAGGGGCCGCATGCGGCGGCCGAGCTGATTGCCGCCGTCGAGGCGCGCGAGGTCGATATCCTGATCGGCACCCAGATCGCGGCCAAGGGCTATCATTTTCCATACCTGACCCTGGTCGGGGTGATCGACGGGGATCTCGGCCTCTATGGCGGCGACCTGCGCGCGGCGGAGCGAACCTTTCAACTCCTCCAGCAGGTCGCCGGGCGGGCCGGGCGGGCCGAATGCCCCGGTCTTGTCCTGATTCAGACCACCGATCCCGATCATCCGGTCATGCAGGCACTGGCCGAGGGCGATCGGGCCCGCTTCATTGCCGCCGAGGCCAAGGGACGACGGCGCGCCGCGTTGCCACCCTATGGGCGCTTGGCGGCGCTCGTTCTCTCGGCTCCGGATCAGCACGTCGTCGACAGGGTGGCCGGTGAGCTTGCACGCGAGGCCCCGATTGGCGAGGGCCTGGAGGTCTTGGGGCCGGCGCCGGCGCCCCTGGCCATCTTGCGTGGCCGGCACCGTCGCCGCTTTCTACTGCGTGCGGACCGCGGGCAGCCGATCCAGGCGCGGATCCGCAAGTGGCTCGGCGGGAGACGCTTTCCGGCCCAGGTGCGCCTGCAGATCGACATCGACCCGCAGAGCTTTCTTTGATCACGAATCGCACATAGATTGACCGGCTTGTGCAGCCTATTTCCAGCGAAAGGTACGTCCCATGTCAGAGATCAGCAAGGCGGTTGCCGAGCGCCGCCGTGGCCCCGTTCCCCATCTCGTCCTCAAGGGTGCCGCCGCGGCGCTCGATTTTTACCGCTCCGCATTCGGCGCCGAGGAGATCTATCGGATGGAAGCGCCGGACGGTGCCTCGATCATGCATGCGGAAATGGCGATCGGCGATGACGTGCTGTTCCTCACCGACGAGAACCCGGATATGGGAAGCCTCTCGCCGCTCTCGCTCGGTGGCGCCTCGATCACCTTGAACCTCGTCACCGAGGATGTCGATGCGCTCTACGCGCGCGCCGTCGCTGCCGGTGCCACCGGGACGATGGAGCCGGCCGACATGTTCTGGGGCGATCGCTACGCGCGCCTCGTCGACCCCTACGGCCATAGCTGGGCGCTGGTATGCCCGCTGAAGCAAATGTCGCGCGAGGAGATCGAGACGGCGGCACGACAGTATTTCTCCGGGGGAGAATAAGTCCCCAAGCCCCGCGATCCTTGCCTGCTTGCATGGCCTGATCGACTATGATACCAAACCCGCGCTCGTCAGGGGGCAAGGCGCCTCTAACGGCCAGGTAGCGTGTGGCGTTGAATGCCATCGGCATTCACGGAACAGCGCGCTTTGATAGGCCGATAGGTAATAGGCCGGTTCCTGCGGGTAGGGTGTAGGATATGGAACGGGGGCATCTGGCTTGGCTGGTGACGATACGAGCTTGAGCGGCATCGCCGGACGCTATGCTCAAGCGCTTCTCGATCTTGCCGACGAAAAGAGGCAGCTGGACGACGTTGCCGGCGACTTGCGCGCCGTCAAAGCCCTGCTGGCGGAAAGCGATGACCTCCGCGAGGTGGCTCGCTCCCCACTGTACACGCGCGCGCAGCAAACCAAGGCTTTCCGGGCTATCCTGGAACGCATGGGCGTCGGTGAGCTGACCCGCCGCTTCATCTTCGTCGTTGCCGAGAACCGCCGTCTGTTCGCCCTCTCCTCGATGATCGACGCCTATCTTGCCGAGCTGGCGCGCCGGCGCGGGGAGGTGCGGGCGAAGGTCACGACGGCGCGCAAGCTGACCGATCAGCAGCATGACAGCCTCGTCGAGGCCTTGCGCGGAGCGGTTGGCGGCAAGGTGCAGGTGGATGTCGCCGTCGATCCGAGCTTGATCGGCGGCTTGGTGGTCAAGGTCGACAGTCGCATGATCGACAACTCTCTGAAGACGAAACTACAAAGACTTCAACTCGCCATGAAAGGGGTCGGGTGATGGATATCCGCGCCGCGGAAATCTCCGCCATCCTCAAGGATCAGATTGAGAATTTCGGGGCCGAGGCCGATGTTGCCGAGGTCGGCCAAGTGCTTTCGGTCGGCGACGGTGTCGCCCGCATCTATGGCCTGGACAATGTCAAGGCCGGCGAAATGGTCGAATTCCCGGGCGGCATCAAGGGTATGACGCTCAACCTGGAAGTCGACAATGTCGGCGTCGTGATCTTCGGTGATGATCGGGACATCAAGGAAGGCGATGTCGTCAAGCGCACGGGAACGATCGTTGACGTGCCGGTCGGCAAGGGTTTGCTTGGCCGGGTGGTCGACGCGCTCGGCAACCCGATCGACGGCAAGGGCCCGATCGAGGCCAAAGAGCGGCGCCGTGTAGAGGTCAAGGCGCCGGGGATCATCCCGCGCCGGTCGGTGCACGAGCCGATGCAGACCGGTCTGAAAGCGATCGACAGCCTGATCCCGATCGGCCGCGGCCAGCGCGAGCTGATCATCGGCGACCGCCAGACCGGCAAGACGGCGATCGCGCTCGATACCTTCATCAACCAAAAGCCGATCAATCAGGGCGACGACGAATCGAAGAAGCTCTATTGCGTTTACGTGGCCGTGGGTCAAAAGCGCTCCTCTGTGGCCAAGTTCGTCAAGATCTTGGAAGACAAAGGCGCGCTGGAATACTCGATCGTCGTGGCCGCCACCGCGTCCGAGCCGGCGCCGATGCAGTTCCTCGCCCCTTATGTCGGTTGCGCCATGGGCGAATACTTCCGCGACAACGGCATGCACGCGGTGATCGTCTATGACGATCTCTCCAAGCAGGCGGTGGCCTACCGGCAGATGTCGCTGCTCTTGCGCCGCCCGCCGGGTCGCGAGGCCTTTCCGGGCGATGTCTTCTATCTCCACTCGCGCCTTTTGGAGCGGGCGGCGAAGATGAACGAGGATAACGGCTCAGGATCGCTAACGGCGCTGCCGGTGATCGAGACCCAGGCCGGCGACGTCTCGGCTTACATTCCGACCAACGTGATCTCCATTACCGATGGGCAGATCTTCCTCGAAACCGGCCTTTTCTATAAGGGCGTGCGGCCGGCGGTGAACGTCGGCCTGTCGGTCAGCCGCGTCGGCTCCTCCGCCCAGGTCAAGGCCATGAAGCAGGTCGCCGGATCGATCAAGCTCGAGCTGGCGCAGTTCCGCGAGATGGAGGCATTCTCGCAATTCGCCTCCGACCTCGATGCCGCCACCCAGCGATTGCTCGCCCGCGGCGCGCGCTTGACGGAGTTGCTCAAGCAGCCGCAATACACGCCGCTTTCGGTGGAAGAGCAGGTGACCATCATCTTCTCCGGCGTGCGCGGCTATCTCGACAAGATCCCGACGAACCGCGTCAACGCGTTCGAGGCTCATCTGGTCTCAGAGTTGAAGGCGAACGGACAGGAAATCCTCTCGACGATCCGCAGCGAGAATGCGATTTCGGAAGAGACCGAGTCGAAGCTGCACGCCTTCATGGAAGGCGCGGTGAAATCCTTCGCGGGGTAAGGGCGCGCTTCGGCGACGGTGAAAGGCAAGACTAGGACATGGCCTCTCTCAAGGACCTGAGGATCCGCATCGACAGCGTCAAGTCGACGCAGAAGATCACCTCGGCCATGAAAATGGTCGCGGCGGCCAAGTTGCGCCGTGCGCAGGAGCATGCCGAGGCGTCCAGGCCCTATGCCGATCGTATGGAGCGCATGCTGGGCTCGCTCGCCGAGGCGGTCGCCGGCCGAGCCGGGGCGCCGAAGCTGCTTGCCGGAAGCGGCCGTGACGATGTGCATCTAATCGTTGTGGCGACCGCCGACCGCGGCCTGTGCGGCGCTTTCAACTCGAGCATCGTGCGCGAGGCGCGCCGTCAAATCGCCGAGCTCGCGGACTCGGGCCATCAGGTCAAGATCCTGTGCATTGGCCGCAAGGGGCGCGATCAGCTACGCCGGCAATTCGGCGAACAGCTCGTCGACACCATCGAGGACATCGCCAAGCCGCGTCTCGAGTACGCCACGGCGGACGATATCGCGAACCGCGTGATCGCGATGTTCGAAGCCGGCGAGTTCGATGTCTGCACGCTTATCTACGCGCGGTTCAAATCCGCGATGACGCAGATCGTCACGGTCCAGCAGCTCATTCCCTTCGCGTCCGACAAGGCGGATGGTGCCGAGGAGGCGGGGGTGGAGAACGCGACGGGTCTTGGCGGGGCGATCTATGAATTCGAGCCGGATGAGGCGGAGATCCTTGCCGAGCTGTTGCCGCGCAACTTGGCGGTGCAGTTCTACAGGGCGCTGCTCGAGAACCAGGCCAGCGAGCACGGCGCCCGTATGACGGCAATGGATAGTGCGACCCGCAACGCCGGCGACATGATCAAGTCCTTGACGCTCATTTACAATCGCACGCGTCAGGCGGCGATCACGGGCGAGTTGATCGAAATCATTTCGGCGGCGGAAGCTTTGTAGTCGGACATGGCCGCGCCGGCCTGCTAGGTGCGAAGGAGCGAACCCTATGGCTAAGAATCTCGTCGGCAAGATCACCCAGGTGATGGGTCCTGTCGTTGACGTGCAGTTCGAAGGCGACTTGCCGCCGATCCTGAATGCGCTCGAGACCGAAAACGAAGGCCAACGCCTGGTGCTCGAGGTCTCGCAGCATCTGGGCGAGAGCGTCGTGCGAACCGTTGCCATGGACTCGACCGAGGGCCTCGTCCGCGGCCTGCAGGTGGCCGACAGCGGCGGCCCCATCCAGGTGCCGGTTGGCCCGGAGACGCTCGGGCGAATCATCAATGTGATCGGCGAGCCGGTCGACGAACGTGGCCCGGTCGAGACCAAGATGACCTTGCCCATCCATAGGCCGGCCCCGTCATTCGCCGATCAGTCGACCGAAGCGGAGGTCCTGATCACCGGCATCAAGGTCATCGATCTGCTCGCACCTTATGCCAAGGGTGGCAAGATCGGTCTGTTTGGTGGCGCCGGCGTCGGCAAGACCGTGCTGATCATGGAGCTCATCAATAACATCGCCAAGACCCACGGCGGCTATTCCGTCTTCGCCGGGGTTGGTGAGCGTACCCGCGAGGGCAACGACCTCTATCACGAGATGATCGAGTCGGAGGTCATCAAGCTCGACGGCGAAGGCTCCAAGGTGACGCTGGTCTACGGCCAGATGAACGAGCCGCCGGGCGCGCGCATGCGGGTCGGGCTGTCGGGGCTGACCCAGGCCGAATACTTCCGTGACGAGGAAGGCCAGGACGTCCTCTTCTTCGTCGACAACATCTTCCGCTTCACCCAGGCCGGGTCCGAGGTTTCGGCGCTGCTCGGCCGTATCCCATCGGCGGTGGGCTATCAGCCGACGCTTGCCACGGACATGGGAACCCTGCAAGAGCGCATCACCACGACCCAGAAGGGCTCGATCACTTCGGTGCAGGCGATCTACGTGCCGGCCGACGATCTGACCGACCCGGCGCCCGCCACCTCGTTCGCCCATCTCGACGCCACCACCGTGCTGTCGCGCAGCATCGCCGAGAAGGGCATCTATCCCGCCGTGGATCCGCTCGACTCGACCTCGCGCATGCTCGACCCGCGCATCGTCGGTGAAGAG
>JBFELD010000098.1:0-8119 GCA_041552375.1 Kiloniellaceae bacterium
CCTGGCCCGAACACCTCCCTTGAGGATCGAGCCCGGCGGGCGATACGCTCCATCGGTGCCGGTCAGGTTAGGCTGGTGGTCGCGCTGCCAATCGTACTTGCGCAACGTGGCTTCGTCGGGAATCTCGTCGGTGGTGTGATGCAGCCAAGCATGCCATTCGGGTGGCACCCGGCTGGCCTCGACATCGCCCTCGTAGATCACCCAGCGACTCTCGTGGCGAAGGGAATCGCGATGCACCCGCCCGCCCTTGCGTGCGCGGTAATAGCGATTACCGCATTGGTCGCGACCGACTTCGACACCCCTGAGCCAGGTGTAGAGCCTCGTCCCCAGATTGATACCCATGAGCGTCCTCATGCTGCCGGTCAAACACGCCATATCGGGCCGCGCGCTGCGCCGGGCGACTATTGCATCAACCCGCTCCGCAGTCCAGAGGTCCGATATCGGTACCATATGGCAGACACCCCACGACCGTCGACAGGTGCAGCGGCGGCTGCTATGCCCTCAACGATGATCCGAACCTAGTGTCCCGAGTCAGATAGAGTCTCCCGTGTGGTTATGGTTTTGAAATTCCTCAACACGTCGGCCCCGGTCATCAGAGGAACTTCGAAACCACCACACGAGGCCCGGCTCGACGAGAGGAGCCGCCAGGTGGCTTCGCGAATGGAACCCAAGACATCGCGGCAGCTCGAGGCTGGAACCCGGGCCGGTCTCGCGCTGGCCGCCATCAGCGCCGGGTCCTATGGTGTCATCACCACACTATCGCGCCTCAGCTACGAGGCGGGCGGGACACCCTGGACCGTCGTCCTTATCCGATTTCTGGCCGGAGTCGTTCTATTCGGGGGCCTGATTTTGGTCAGGCGGGGCGGGTTCGCCGTAGCGAGAGACGATTTACCGCGGTTACTCGTGGTCGGCGCCGGTTACGCCGCGATGACCTTCGGTTATCTGTCCGCCGTCGCCTTCATTCCGGTGAGCTTGGCGGCACTGATCTTCTTCACCTTCCCGCTGATGGTGGCGGCACTCTCCCGCCGAGTCGAAGGCCGACGGCTCAGCCGTGCCGAGGCCGGCTTCTATCCACTGGCTTTTCTCGGGCTCGCCTTGGCGCTCGGCCCGTCGCTCGGCACCCTGGATTGGCGCGGCATCGCGCTTGCCCTTTTCGGCGCCGCCGGATCGGCCGCCATCTTTCTCGCCAGCGGGCCGGCCGTCGCCCGCTTGGGGCTGATGCGCTCAGCCTTTCACAGCAATCTTTACGGCGGCGCCATGATCGTGCTCGCCTATCTGATCCTGGGACAAGCGGCGCTCCCAACCACGGCGCTGGGCTGGAGCGGTCTGGCCGGAGCCACCCTTTTCTACCTCCTGGCAGTGGCGGCTCAACTTCTCGCCATCGGTTGGCGCGGCGGCGCCGGCGCAGCCATTATCTTCAACCTGGAGCCATTGGTATCCATCGCCTGCGCTTCCCTGCTGTTGGGCGAGCGGTTGACGCTGTTGGAGTCTTGTGGTGCCGGGCTCGTGCTGGTCTCGATTCTCGCCGCCACCCGGTTGCGAAAGGCCGCCCCCGAGGACGCTCAAAATCCTTGAATTCCCTAGGCTTTCCACGCTCTTTACCGAATCTTAACCAGGCCCCCTTTAGCGCTATATCATGTGGTATCGCGAATAATCACCACAAATTGTTGTAGCGCTTTCGGATTTGTGCTTAGCTTTGAGTCTGGCGCCCACACACCCGCGAGTCCCGCCGTTCGAAGGAGAACGAAAAGCCGCCCCTGACCGTTCTTACACATGGGGTAGCACGGGCTCGGAACTGTGTGGCGACAGAAAACCGATCGTAGCCATGGTGGGTGGCGCAGGGTCGGGGCTGTGCATTTAGAGGGGGACAAGTATGCGCATCACGCGTCATTTCACCGAGCAGGATAAGGACCCTTACGAGTCGATCGAGTTCCGTCGCACCTCAAGCGAGATCCGAAATCCCGATGGCTCTTTGGTGTTTCAGGCCGAGGACATCGAGGTGCCGACAAGTTGGTCTCAAGTCGCCTCGGACGTGCTGGCGCAGAAATACTTCCGTAAACGCGGCGTGCCGGCAAAACTTCGCCGGGTCGCGGAGGAGGACGTTCCCACCTGGCTGCAACGCAGCGAACCCGACGACGCGGCCCTCTCGGCCTTGCCGCAAGACGAGCGCGCCGGCGCGGAGACCTCCGTCAAGCAGGTCTGCGATCGCCTGGCCGGGACCTGGACCTACTGGGGCTGGAAAGGGGGCTATTTCGACCAGGAAGAAGACGCCAAGGCCTTCTATGACGAGATGCGCGCCATGCTGGTCCGCCAGATGGGCGCGCCCAATTCGCCACAGTGGTTCAACACCGGGCTTCACTGGGCCTATGGCATCAATGGACCGAGCCAGGGCCATTATCACGTCGACTACCGCACCGGCAAGCTGACCCGCTCGCCCAGCGCCTACGAGCATCCTCAACCCCACGCCTGCTTCATCCAGTCGATCGAGGACGACCTGGTGAACGAAAACGGCATCATGGACCTGTGGGTTCGCGAGGCGCGGCTGTTCAAGTACGGCTCCGGCACCGGAACCAATTTTTCGTGCATCCGCGGCGAGGGCGAATCCTTGTCCGGCGGCGGCAAGTCCTCCGGCTTGATGAGCTTCCTGAAGATCGGCGACCGCGCCGCCGGCGCGATCAAATCGGGCGGCACCACCCGCCGCGCGGCCAAGATGGTCACGGTCGATATCGATCACCCGGACATCGAGACCTACATCGACTGGAAGGTGGTCGAAGAGCAGAAGGTCGCGGCCTTGGTGGCGGGCTCGAAGCTGTGCGAACAGCACCTCAACGCCATCATCCAGGCCTGCCACGACCACGTGGACGAGGGCGATGCCCGCGCCGCCTTCGACCCGAAGAAGAACACTGTCCTCAAGGCCGCCATGCGCGCCGCGCGGCGCGCCATGATCCCCGAAAACTATATCGCTCGCGTCGTGCAGTATGCCGAGCAAGGCTTCACCCGAATCGACTTTCGCACTTACGACACCGATTGGGATAGCCAAGCCTATCTCACGGTCTCGGGCCAGAACTCCAACAATTCCGTGCGCGTGACCAACGAGTTTTTGAAAGCCGTCGAAGGGGACGGCGATTGGCGCCTGCTCTGGCGCACCTCGGGCGAGACCGCAAAGACCGTCAAGGCGCGCGAGCTATGGGAAAAGATCGGCTACGCGGCCTGGGCCTGCGCCGATCCGGGACTGCAGTTCGATACCACCATCAACGAGTGGCACACCTGCCCGAATGGCGGACGCATCAACGCCTCCAATCCCTGCTCGGAGTATATGTTCCTCGACGACACGGCCTGCAATCTCGCATCGCTGAACCTCATGGCCTTCCGCGGCGAGGGTGGTCGGTTCGACATCGCCGCTTTCGAGCATGCGGTGCGTTTGTGGACCGTCGTGCTGGAAATCTCGGTGCTGATGGCACAGTTTCCGGCCGCGCGCATTGCCGAGCTTTCCTACGAGTACCGCACCCTCGGCCTGGGCTTTGCCAATCTGGGCGGCCTGCTGATGGCCTCCGGCCTGTCCTACGACAGCGTTGAGGGCCGCGCGCTGGCGGCGGCGATTACCGCGGTCATGACCGGTCGCGCCTACGAGACCTCGGCGGAGATGGCCGGCGAGTTGGGGACCTTCCCCGGCTATGCGGCGAACCGCGAGGGCGTCCTTCGGGTGCTGCGCAATCACCGCCGGGCCGCTCACGGCAAGACCAAAGGCTACGAAGGGTTGTCGATCCCGCCGGTGACACTGGTCGCCGAGGATTGCCCGGAGCCCGAGCTGGCGGCGGCGGCCCGCGCGGCGTGGAACGCGGCCCTCAATCTCGGCAAGAAACACGGCCTGCGGAACGCCCAAACCACCGTGATCGCCCCCACGGGTACCATCGGCCTGGTCATGGATTGCGACACCACCGGCATCGAGCCGGACTTCGCCATCGTCAAGTTCAAGAAGCTCGCCGGCGGCGGCTATTTCAAGATCATCAACCGCACGGTGCCCGACGCCTTGGCAACGCTGGGATACACACCGGCCCAGACCGAGGACATCGTGCGCTACGCTGTGGGGCACGGCACTCTCGAGGGCGCGCCGGCCATCGATCACGAGACCTTGCGTGCCAAGGGCTTCACCGACGCCGCGCTCGCGGCCTTGGAATCCGCCCTGGCGAGCGCCTTCGACATCAAGTTCGCCTTCAACAAATGGACCCTTGGCGCCGATTTCTGCCGCGACGCCCTTGGTTTGTCGGACGAGCAGTTGGACCATGTCTCCTTCGATCTGCTGGCCGCGTTGGGTTTCCAAAAGAAAGAGATCGATGCGGCGAACCTCTATTGCACCGACGCCATGTCGCTGGAGGGCGCGCCGCACTTGGAGGATCAACACCTCTCGGTCTTCGACTGCGCCAACCGCTGCGGGCGAATGGGCACCCGCTTCCTCTCGGTGGAGAGCCACATCCGCATGATGGCCGCCGCTCAGCCGTTCATTTCCGGCGCCATCTCCAAGACCATCAACATGCCCGGCGGCGCCACGGTCGAGGACTGCGAGGCGGCCTATATGCTCTCCTGGCGGCTCGGTCTCAAGGCCAACGCGCTTTACCGCGACGGCTCCAAGCTCTCTCAGCCATTGGCTTCGGGTTTGTTCGACGACGAGCTGACGGACGACAGCGATGAGGTCGCCGAGGTCTTGAGCGTCGGCTCGTCGCCCGAGCGCGCCCAAATCGTGGCCGAGAGGGTGATCGAGCGGGTGATCGAACGGCGCCCCGGACGCACCCGCTTGCCACAGCGCCGAAAGGGCTACACGCAAAAGGCCATCGTCGGCGGCCACAAGGTCTATCTGCGGACCGGCGAGTACGAGGACGGCTCCGCCGGCGAGATCTTCATCGACATGCACAAGGAGGGTGCCGCCTTCCGCAGCCTGATGAACAACTTCGCCATCGCCATCTCGATCGGTCTGCAGTACGGCGTGCCGCTTGAGGAGTTCGTCGAGGCCTATACCTTCACCCGTTTCGAGCCCTCCGGCATCGTCGAGGGCAACGACGCGATCAAGATGTCGACCTCGGTGCTCGACTACATCTTCCGCGAGCTGGCGGTTTCCTATCTCGGCCGCAACGACCTGGCGCACGTCGAGCCCAGCGACCTCAATCCAGACAGTCTGGGGCGCGGCGACAAAGAGAGCGACGCACCGTCGAGCAGCGAGGACGTCGTCGAGAGCTTACGCCGGCTGGCCTCGACCGGCTACATACGCAACCAGCTTCTGGTGGTCGACGGCGGCACGTCCGGCAATGGCGCCGCCGGTCCGCGGGCCGCGAGCCTCACCGTCGAGGAAACCGCTATCGGCGTGGAGACGAGCGTTCGCATGGAGGTCGACAGCCGCTTGGAGCGTATGCGCGAAGCGCGCATGAAAGGCTACGAAGGCGATCCCTGCGGCGAGTGCGGCAACTTCACGCTGGTGCGCAACGGCACCTGCTTGAAGTGCGCGACCTGCGGCGGAACCAGCGGCTGCTCGTGACCGCCTAAGTTTCTTCGGTCAATAGTTCAAGCTCGCCCAGCTCGCGCGCCAGGCTGTCGCTGTCGTGGAATTCGATGACCTGCCATCCAGCGCGGCGCGCACCTTCGATGTTCGCGTCTGAATCGTCAATCAGGAGGATCTCAGGCCCCGCCAAACCGAGGCGGACCTCGAGCGCGTGATATACCGCCGGCTCCGGCTTGGCGGCCTTGAACTGGTATGAGAAGTAGCGGTTCTCGGGGATGACCTCGCCCAGCTCGGGAAAATTCCGACGCAGCCCCAGATCGATCAGAGGGCCGTTGTTGGTCAAGGTGCCGCGCAGGACATCACTCTTCAACCGCCGCGTCAGATCCAGAACCTCCGGGCGCAGGGCAAAGGCGCTGGTCATGAGATCGGCCAGAACCTCCTCGCTGAGGTTTTGCTCCAAAGCCTCGTTGAGGCGCCTGCAAATTTGCTCGATCGCCAATTTGCCGTGGTCGGATGCCGAATCGAGGCCGGAGTCCCAGATGCGCTCTTGGAGCGACGAGGGCGCAAGGCCGCTTGCCTGGGACAATACTTCGAGCCGCCGCTCCTGATCGAATTCGAACAGGACCCCACCACAGTCGAAGATCACGGCGCAAGCGGACATCATCCCCGCCTTTAGGGACCAAAACCCCTAACAGCATAGCGCATTTATGGCTTTGGGTCTGCGCTCTTGCTCATCGTCCCGGCCCCTCATATTGTGCGCTGCCAAGTTAGTCACCCATCACATTTTCAGGAGTAAGTACATGACAGGTCAAATCGACGCACGCCTGGCCGAGCTCGGCGTAGAAATCCCAGAGACCGCGGCGCCAGCAGGCAACTACGTCGGTCACGTCATCACGGGCAAGCTGGTATTCGTCTCCGGCCAGGTCCCGGTCAAAGACGGCCAGGCGCACTACGTCGGCAAGCTGGGCGCCGAGATCTCGCTGGATGACGGCCAGGCCGCGGCGCGCCTTTGCGCCATCAATATCCTGGCGCAGCTCAAGACCGCCTGCGGTGGCGATCTCGACCGGGTCGTGCGCATCGTCAAGCTGGGGGGCTTCGTCAACTCGACCCCCGAGTTCACCGACCAGCCGAAAGTGGTCAACGGCGCCTCGGACTTCATGGTCGAGGTCTTCGGCGACAAGGGCCGCCATGCGCGCGCCGCCGTCTCCGCCGGATCGCTGCCGTTGGGTGTCTCGGTCGAAGTCGAGGCGGTGGCCGAGATCGCCTAGACCCCGCGCCAGTGAAGGTTTTCGAGAACAGGGAGCGCTGGGGGCTGGAGAACCTGGTCCCCGGCGAGCGACCGGTCCCGGAGCCCGGACCGCGGGAGGTTCTGCTGCGCCTGTCTTCGGCCTCACTGAACTACCGGGACCTGGTGGTGGTGCAGGGAAACTACGGCCGTCTCGCCGGCGAGCCGCCCCTGATCCCGCTCTCCGACGGCGTCGGCGAGGTCGTCGCCGTGGGGTCCGAGGTCACACGCGTCAAGCCCGGCGAACGGGTCTGCACCACCGTCTTCCAGGGTTGGCATTCGGGCGAGCTGGAGGACTGGATGGCCGAGACAGCGCTGGGCGGGCCGCTCGACGGTGTTCTCAGCGAGTACAGAACCCTCGATGAGGGGGGCGTGGTGCGCGCGCCCGAACATTTGAGCGACGCCGAGGCCGCGACCCTCCCCTGTGCCGGGCTTACCGCCTGGGACGCGGTGATCAACCAGGGCAGCCTGCAAGCGGGGGAGACAGTGCTGATCCTCGGCACCGGCGGCGTCTCGCTCTTCGCCCTGCAGTTCGCCAAGCTCCGTGGTGCCACCGCCATCGTCACCTCGAAAAGCAATGCGAAGCTTGCCCGCGCCCGCGCGCTGGGCGCCAACCATACGATCAACTACCTGGAGACGCCGCGCTGGGGCGGGCCGGTGCGTGAGATGACCGGCGGGCGCGGCGCCGACCTGATCGTCGAGACCGGGGGTGGCGGCACGCTGCCGGAATCCTTGAGCGCGGTGCGCGCCGGTGGGCGGATCATGCTGATGGGCGTGCTCGCCGGGGCGAAGCTGGAGGCCAAGGTCTATCACCTGGTGCTTCGCCGGGTGCGCCTGCAGGGGATCACCATGGCGCCGCGCGACGACTTCGAGCGCATGAACGCCCTCATCACCGAGCACGGCCTGCGCCCGGTCGTCGACCGCGTCTTTCCCTTCGAGGACAGCCCCCAGGCCTTCTCCCACCTGGCCGCACAAGAGCACTTCGGCAAGGTCGCCATCGAAATCGCGGCTTAGATCATGCCGACGCTTGACCGAACGGCCGCAAAGCGGGCCTAATCGCGCTTGCCATGCCCGATACTACCGAGACCTTACCGAAGGAGGCCGCCGACTTTCTGGCGGCCCATCCCGATACCGCCTTCATCGACGTCATCTATGCCGACCTCTGCGGCATCGTGCGCGGCAAGCGCTACCCCATGTCGATGTTCGCCAAGCTTATGAGCGAGGGATTGGCCGTCCCCGGCTCCGTCTTTTTGCTCGACGCTGTGGGCGAGAACCACGATCCGCTGGGCATGGGATTTTCCGACGGCGACCCCGATAGCCTGGCGAAGGTCATCCCCGGTAGC
>JBFELD010000099.1:0-8111 GCA_041552375.1 Kiloniellaceae bacterium
CCTATGGCGAGCCCTTCGGCCTGGCGCACTTGATCACCTTCGCCTGCATCTGGATGGCGCTGATCATCTACAGCACCGATACGCTGAGGCGCGCGACACGCGCGGGTGCGTGTTCGTGATCGAGAGGGGGTCTCAGCCCCAGAGAGCCGGCGCAGGCGGATGGAGAAGGCTGCCCTCATAGAGCAAACCGTCGGACCGATCCTCCGCAAGCAGCAGCGGCCCGTCCAGATCGACGACCTCCGCCCCCTGGCCGACCAGCATCGCCGGGGCCATGGCGAGCGACGTGCCGAGCATGCAGCCAACCATGATCCGATACCCGGCCGCCTCGGCCTCGGCCTTGAGCTTCAAGGCTTCGGTCAGGCCGCCGGTCTTATCGAGCTTGATGTTGATCATGTCGTAGCGGCCCTCGAGCCCCGGCAGCGAGGCCCGGTCGTGACAGGCCTCGTCGGCACAGACCGGCACCGGGCGTTCCATCCGGGCGAGCGCTTGATCATGGTCGGCGTGCAGCGGCTGCTCGATCATGGCCACCCCCAGGGCCTGGAGCCTGGGGGCAATTTCGTCATAAAAGGCGGGAGTCCAGCCCTCGTTGGCGTCGACCACGAGACCGGCGGTGGGCGCGCCTTCGCGCACTGCCTCGACCCGCGCCAGATCCTCCGGGCCGGCGAGCTTCAACTTCAGCAGCGGCCGCTCGGCATTGGCTTTGGCCGCGGCGCGCATGTTCTCCACGCTATCGAGGGAAAGCGTGTAGGCCGTGGTCACGGGCTCGGGCGCGGGCAGGCCCGCCAAGTCCCAGACGCGCTTGCCGGTCTGCTTGGCATCGAGGTCCCAGAAAGCGCAATCGAGGGCGTTGCGCGCCGCACCCGCGGGCAGACGCCCCTGCAGCGCCGCACGGTCGAGACCCGCCGCAAGATCCTCGCGTAATGCCTCGATCGCAGCTATGACACCCTCGAGCGACTCGCCGTAGCGACCATAGGGCACGCCCTCGCCGCGCCCCCTGCAGCCCTCGGCCTCGAGCTCGACCACGACTACCTCGATCGCCGTTCGCGAGCCTCGGGAGATCGTAAACCGCCCGCGAATGGGCCAAGTCTCGCGACGGACCGAGAGGACCGGCATCGCCGTTATGCCAGGTTGTCGACGATGGGCGCCACCCCGTGCCGATAGGGATCGACGCTCGGTAGACCCATCTCCTTCTCGACACCCGCCAGATAGGCCTTCGCCTCGTCAGCTGCCATCGCCGAGGTGTTGACCGCGACACCGACGAAGCGGACATCGGGATTGGTGAGGCGCGCCGCCGCCAAATTGGTCTGGAGGCAGTCGGTCAGGCTCGGCAGGGCGTAGTCCGGCAGTCCACGCATATGGGTGCGGGTCGGCTCGTGACAGAGGACCAGGGCATCGGGCTGAGCGCCGTGCAACAAGCCAAGGGATACTCCGGCGAAAGAGGCATGGAACAACGAGCCCTGCCCTTCGATGAGATCCCAGTGGTCCGGATCGTTGTCGGGAGTGATCGCCTCGACGGCGCCGGAGATGAAATCCGCCACCACGGCATCGACCGACACACCTTCGCCGGCGATCAAGATGCCCGTCTGGCCGGTGGCGCGAAAGTCGGCCTTCATACCGCGGGCGCGCATTTCCTTCTCCAGGGCCAGGGCTGTGTACATCTTGCCGCAGGAGCAATCGGTCCCCACGGCGAGCAAGCGCTTGCCGCTGCGCTTCTTGCCGTTGGCCACCGCGAAGGTCTCGGTCGGATGGCGCACATCGTGCAGGCGCCGGCCATGGCGTTCGGCCGTGGCGGCCAGCTTCGGCACGTCGGCCAAGCGGTTGTGCAGCCCCGCGGCCACATCCATGCCAAGCTCCAACGCCTTTTCAAGCACGTCGATCCAGCCCTCGGATATCACGCCACCACGGTTGGCGACACCGACGATCACGGTCTTGGCGCCGCGCTCAACCGCCGCACCCAAGCTCAGGTCCTCGAGACCGAGATCGGCATTGCAGCCGTTCAGGCGAATCTGGCCCAGACACCAGTCGGGCCGCCAGTCCTTGATGCCTTGGGCAACCTTGGCCGCAAGTTGATCCGGAGCATCGCCCAAAAACAGCAGATACGGATGTTCGATCGGCATCCTGCCCTCCCTCTCTGTCTTGCGCACGGGGAGCCACGGTTCGTTGGAAATCCTGGCCACGGCTTAAATCGTGCGACCTCTCTCTTTACTGACGACGGACACGCCAGGCAAGAAGAAGCGATTGGCCGCCACGGACACGTTTCCTGGCTTTTCCCCCTTGTCGAGCGCCGTTAAGATCGCGCCGCTCGTGTCATGTGATAGAGGGAAGCGTTCGTCATGTTCACCACCCGGCCCGAGATCAAGGGCACATTCGGCGTCATCGGCTCCACACATTGGCTGGCCTCGGCGGCCGGCATGGCCATCCTTGAGCAAGGGGGCAACGCCTTCGACGCCGCGGTCGCGGCCGGTTTCGCCTTGCAGGTCGTCGAGCCGCACCTGAACGGCCCGGGCGGTGAGGTGCCGATCATGGTCTACTCCAAGGCAAAGGACCGGGTGGAGGTGATCTGCGGCCAAGGTCCGGCGCCTCAGGGTGCAACGCTCGGTCACTACCGTGGCCTCGGCCTAGACCTGGTGCCGGGCAGCGGCCTTTTGGCGACGGTGGTGCCGGGCTCCTTCGACGCCTGGATGCTGCTGCTGCGCGATTACGGGTCCATGCGCCCGCGCGACGTGCTGGCCCATGCCATCGAGTACGCGGGCGGCGGCTATCCCTTGGTGCCGGCGATTTGCGAGACGATCGCCCGCGTCGAGGACCTTTTCCGTCAGGAGTGGCCGAGCTCGGCCGCGCTCTATCTGCCCAACGGCGGGCTACCGGCCGCCGGCGGCCTCTTTCGCAACCGTGTTCTGGCCGAAACATACCAACGCTTGATCGCCGAAGGCGAGGCCGCGGGGTCCGACCGCGACGCGCAGATCGAGGGCTGCCGCAAGGCCTGGGCCGAGGGCTTTATCGCGGAAGAGGTCGAGCGCTTCTGCCTGGGCGAAGAGGTGATGGACACCTCGGGGCGCCGTCACCAAGGCGTCCTCACCGCCGCCGACATGGCCGGCTGGCGCGCCCATGTGGAAGCGCCGGTTTCGTATGATTATCACGGCTGGCGGGTCTACAAGTCAGGGCCCTGGGGGCAAGGTCCCGTCTTTCTCCAACAACTCGCGTTGCTTCAGGGCTACGACCTCGCCGCCATGGACCCGATGGGCCCCGAGTTCGTCCATACCATTACCGAGTGCGCCAAGCTCGCCTTCGCCGACCGCGAGGCCTTCTATGGCGATCCTGATTTCTGCGACGTGCCGCTGGAGCGCCTTTTGTCGGAAGAGTACAACCGCGAGCGCCGCGCGCTGGTGGGTGACGATGCCTCCTTCGACCTGCGGCCCGGCAAGATCGAGGGCTACGGCGGCGCCATCATCACCGGTCATGCGCCGGCGGAGGCGAATGCTCTCGGTGCTGGCGAGCCGACGGTACAACGCGACGGTGGCACCCGGGGGGATACCTGCCATCTGGACGTCATCGACCGCGAAGGCAACATGGTCTCGGCCACGCCATCGGGCGGCTGGCTTCAATCCTCGCCGGTCATCCCGGCGCTCGGCTTCTGCCTCAACAGCCGGGCCCAGATGTTCTGGCTGGAGGAGGGCCTGCCGGCCAGCCTCGCGCCCGGCAAGCGGCCGCGCACGACGCTGTCGGCCAACCTGGCCCGTCACGAAAGCGGCAGCACGCTTGCCTTCGGCACGCCGGGCGGTGATTACCAGGATCAGTGGACCCTGACTTTCTTCCTGCGCCACCTCCATCACGGCATGGACCTGCAACAAGCCATCGACGCGCCCATGTTCCAAACAGACCACATGCCGTCCAGCTTTTGGCCGCGACAGGCCGATCCGGGCTCGCTGTTCCTGGAGGGGCGCTTTCCCGGCCACACGATCGAGGCCATGCGGGCCCGCGGCCACCGACTGGAGGTGGTCGACGACTGGTCCCTGGGACGGCTCTCGGCAGCGCGGCGCGACGGCGAGCTGCTGCGAGCAGGCGCCAATCCGAGGCTCATGCAGGGCTACGCCATCGGCCGCTGAGTGGGCCTTTGGCCCGAGAGCAAGCTATTCCACAAGCAGAACCGCGTCTTCCGGACGCCAACTGCACCATAGCTCCTCACCGACGGCAACGGTCTCACCGCTGAGCCTGCTCATGTTCTGCTGGTTGGCCGACAGGGTTCGGCCTTCCTCATCGGTCAGGAACACGAATGAGACATCGCCGTAGTAGGCGATCTCGTTCACCCGACCCTTGAGCCCGACCAGACCCTCCTCCGGCGCCGTCTTGCACAAGCGGACTTTCTCCGGCCGTACCGCGACCCCGACCTCGCCCGAAGCCGCCGTCGAGGTCCCCGGCGGTGCCGGCAAGGGCATACGGCCTAGACCTTTGATCTCGACCAGCATGCGATCCGCCTCGAGACCTTCGACGCGACCTTCGAAGAGGTTCATCTTGCCGATGAAATCAGCAACGAAACGGCAGTTCGGGTTCTCGTAAAGCTCGGAAGGCGGTGCCACTTGGCGGACCAGGCCGGTGTCCATCACGGCGATCCGGTTAGCCATGGAAAGCGCCTCGTGCTGATCGTGGGTGACGATCACGAAGGTGATGCCGACGGTGTTCTGCAGGCGCACCAGCTCGAGCTGCATGGCCTCGCGCAGCTTGGCATCCAGGGCCGAGAGCGGCTCGTCCAGCAGCAACACCTTGGGGCGCTTGACCAAAGCGCGAGCCAGCGCCACACGCTGACGCTGACCGCCGGAAAGCTGATCGGGCATGCGCGGGCCATAGCCGCCCAGCTTGACCAGATCCAGCGCCTCTTCGACCCGGCCGGATATCTCGCCGCGTGGCACGCGCCCGACCTTCAGACCATAGGCGACGTTGTCGAAGACCGTCATGTGCGGAAAGACCGCGTAGGACTGGAAGACCATGTTGATCGGCCGATGGTTGGGCTGGATGCCCGCCATGTCCTGACCGTCGATCAGGATCTGCCCCTCGGTCGGGATCTCGAAGCCGGCGATCATGCGCAAAAGTGTCGTCTTGCCACAGCCCGAAGGCCCCAGGAGCGCGAAGAACTCGCCCTCCGCAATGTCGAGAGACACGTTGTCGACAGCTGTCACCGCCCCGCCGAAGCGCTTGGTGACCTCACGGACGGAAATGATCGCCGGACGTTCGTCCATCTTCTATCTATCCTTACGATGCCGTCTTGCCGCTGCGGCCTTGCAGCCACATGGCGATAGAGGTCAAGACCACAGTGATGACGATCAACACCGTCGAGGCGGCATTGACCTCGGGCGTGACGCTGAAACGAACCATGGAATAGACCTTAACCGGGAAGGTGACCGTATCCGGCCCCGAGGTGAAGAAGGTGATCACGAAATCGTCGAGCGACAAGGTGAAGGCCAAGAGCCCGCCGGCAAACAACCCCGGTTTCATGTAGGGGATCAGAACGTCACGAAACGTCTCCCATTCGCTGGCGCCCAGGTCCTTGGCGGCCTCTTCCAGCTCGCGATTGAAGTTGGCCAGCCGGGCGCGGATCACCATCGCCGCGAAGGGAAAGGAAAAGGAGATGTGAGCGATGGTGATGGCGCTCAAATTGAGCGGCCAGGGCAGACCTGACGGCCAGCCGATGCGCGCGAAAAAGGCGAGCATCGCCACCCCCATGCAGATCTCCGGAATGACGATGGGAAGCGCCATGCAGCCTTCCAGCGGCGCTTTGCCGGGAAAGCGGAAGCGCCAGAGCAGGACCGCCACCATGGCGCCCAGGATGACGCTCACGATCGTGCTGATGAGGGCGATGGTCAGCGAGTTGGTGAAGGCCTCGATCAGGCCATCGTTGCCCATCGCCTTTTCATAGTATTTCAAGGTGAAGCCGCGCCAGACGATGTTGCGCCGGCTGTCGTTGAAGGAAAAGGCCATCAGCGTGATGATCGGCACGTAGAGAAAGACCAGCGTCACCAGGAAGACCACGCGCAACGACCAGCGCCGGGAGTAGTCGAGCGGGCCGTAAGCCGCCTCGCGCCTTTTGCGCCCCACAGCCATCACCCGGCCTCCATCGCCGAAGACCCTCGCGCCAAAAGGGCCCGCACCGCTAGGGCGAAGAAGGTGATGTACATGAGGATGAAAGAGAGCGCCGCGCCGAAGGGCCAGTCGTTGGCGCTCTTGAACTGCCGCTCCACGACGTTGGCAATCATCTGACTATCGGTGCCGCCCAAAAGATCGGGCGTCAGGAACGAGCCCAGCGCCGGGATGAAGGTGATGATCAGCCCGGAGATGACCCCCGCCTTGGCCAGCGGCACGACGATGGTGAAAAAGCTGCGGATCTGTCCCGCGCCTAAGTCCAAGCTCGCCTCGATATAAGACCGGTCGAGCCGATCGAGCGAAGCATAGAGCGGCAGCACCATGAAGGGCAGGTGCACATAGACCAGTCCGAAGACCACGGCAAAATTGTTGTAGAGCAGCACGAAAGGTTCATAGGACGGGCCGATCAGTTGCAGCTCACCGAGCCCGACCAACGCAAGAAGGGTATCACCCTTCTCCCAGAACCATTCCATGGTGAAGTTGGCAAAGCCGCGCGTCCGCAAGACCGCGATCAGGGCATAGGTGCGGATCAGGAGGTTGGTCCAGAAGGGCAGGATGATCAAAAGCAGCAGCAGTGGCTTCCAGCGCGCCGGCGCGAAGGTGATGAAAAATGAGACCGGGAACGCGATCGCAAGGCAAAGGAAGGTGGTCAGCCCCGCAAACCAGAAAGACTTCGCGAAGATCTGCAGGTAAAGCGGGTCGAACGCCCGCATGTAGTTGTCGAGCGTCCAGGTGATGGCGACCTCGACGACGCCGCGCTTCTCGCCAAAGCTCAGTACCCAGATGATCCCCAGCGGGACCATGAAAAAGACAACCAGCCACACGGTGGGTGGCAAGTTGATGACCCAGAAGACGAGAGGATTGCGTCGCCAGCTTTCCATCGGCCTCGCCGATCAGACGATCGAGAGTGAGGAGGGCGGGCCGGCCCGGCGTCGCGCCGGCCGTCCCGTCCCTCTCAAGATCAAGCCGCCAGGACCCGGGTCCAGGCTTCGTCCCGCAGCCGTGTGCCGTCGGTCCCCAGGAAGACGGCCGATTCGAGCTTATTGATCGTCGCTTCGTCCGGGAAGATGGCCGGGTTCTTGTTGTAGTCGTCGTCGAGATGCGCGCGCGCCGCCTTGTTGGGCGTGGCATAGTAGATGAAGGCGGCAATGTCCGCGCCGACCTTGTCATCGAGGATGAAGTCGATGAGCTTGTGCGCATTCTCCGGATGGGGCGCGCCCTTCGGGATGCACAGGCAGTCCTGCCACACGAGGCTTCCCTCCTTGGGCACGACGTAAGAGATGTCGTCGTCCTCCTCCATCACCTGGAGGATATCGCCGTTCCACTCCATCGTCAGGTCGACCTCGCCCGAAAGCAGCAGGTCCTGCCCGTTGTCCTCGGCGAAGGTCTTGATGTGCGGCTTCTGTTTGATCAGCATCTCCTCCACCTCCTTGATCTCGCCGGGATCGACGGAGTTGTAGGAATAGCCACGGTACATCAAAGCCGCCCCGATCACCCCTTCGCTCAAGAGGGCGATGCGCCCGGAGTATTCATCCGACTCCAAGACCGCCTTCCAGCTATCGGGCACGCTCGATACCTTGGACTTCCGATAGCCGATGCCTTGTGTGCCCCACATGTAGGGCATGGAGTACTTACGGCCCGGATCGAACTGAGCGTCCTGGAAAGCCGGGTCGATATTGCCGAAGTTGGTGATCTTCGATTGGTCGATCTCCTCGAGCATCTCGGCGATGAGCATGCGCTCCACATAGTCGTTGGTCGGCACGATCACATCGTAACCAGGATTGCCTTCCTTCAACTTGGCGAAGAGCTCGTCGTTGTCGGCGAAGAGGTCCATCTTGGCCTCGATCCCGCTCGCATCCTTGAAATCGTCGAGCGTCGTCTCGCCGATGTATGTGTCCCAGTTGTAAAAGTTGACCTTTGCCTCCTCCGCGCTCCAACCGCGCCGGGGCATGATGCTGAGCCCGGCGGCCACGGCG
>JBFELD010000100.1:0-8082 GCA_041552375.1 Kiloniellaceae bacterium
CGGCGCCACGCCGCCGTCCGGGAGCTGTAGGTTGTTCTCGAAACCGACGCGGGCATGTCCGCCAAGAGCGGCGGCGGTCAATGCGGCGGCCGCTTCCTTGGGACCGAAGGCGCAGACCGCCCAGGGGTCGCTGCCACTGGCCTCGGCGAGGAAGGGGAGGAGGTCCTCCGGCTCGGAGCGCTGGCCGGCACTGTAACGGCCCAGCACGTAGAGACGGACACCGGTGCCGTCGGGGATGATGCCGCGGTCCCGCAGGTCCTGAAAGCGCTTCACGTCCCCGGCAGAATAGAGGATCCATTGAGGCATGACCGTCGCCTCCACGAGCCAGTGCACGAAATCGGTGAAACGGCTCTCGTCGCCACCCTCCCGCAACAGCTCGCGTAGGGCGAGGCTGACGGCTTCGGGCCGCAGCTCGCGCACCATGTCCATTTGCTGCTCGGGCTCGTAGATACCGACCGCCTCGCTCGTCACCTGAATGATGAGACGCTCGCCGACACGCTCGCGCAGGGCGGCGATGGCCTCGCGATAGGCGTCCACCGAGAGCGTATGCCCCCCCTCGGCATCGCGGACGTGGAGGTGGATCATGGCCGCACCGGCCGCCAGGCAGGCCTCCGCGGTTTCCGCGATCTCCTCCGGCGTTAGCGGCAGTGCCGGGTGATCAGCCTTGGTCTTGCGCGCGCCGTTCGGCGCCACAGTGATGATAAGCGGTGTCCAGCCCGGCGCCGGGTCGGCGGCGCTCACTGTGCCGCTTCCTGCGGCGCCACCTCGGCCAGCGCGGCATCGATGGCCCGCGCGAGCTTGTCGACGAGTTCTTCGATGTGGCTCTGCTGATAGATGAAGGGCGGGGCCAGGAGAACATGATCACCGGCCTTGCCGTCCGCGGTGCCGCCGCCGGGGTAGCACATCAACCCCTCGCGCATGGCCTGGGTCTTGATGCGCGTATGGAGCTTCAGGGCCGGATCGAAGGGTTGCTTGTTGGCACGGTCGGCCACCAACTCCAGGCCGATGAAGAAGCCGCGCCCGCGGATGTCGCCGACGGCACGGTGTTGGTCGAAGCGTTCGGCCAGCGCCTGCTTGAGGACAGCGCCGTTCTCGCGCACCCGGGCCAGCAGGCCCTCGCGCTCGAGGGTGCGCTGCACGGCCAAGGCCGCGGCGGCGGCCGTCGGGTGACCGATGTAGGTAAAGCCGTGCTGAAATACCCCGGAGCCCTCCTCGATGGCTTGGAACACGGGCTCCGCCATGACCACGGCGCCGATCGGCTGGTACCCAGCACCGAGCCCCTTGGCACAGGTGATGATGTCGGGGGCGACGCCGTCCTGCTCGCAGGCATAGAGGGTGCCCGTGCGGCCCATGCCACACATCACCTCATCAAGGATCATCAGCACCCCATACTTGTCGCAGATCTCGCGGATCTTCTTGAAGTAGCCGGGGGCAGGGGGGACGACGCCGGCGGTGGCGCCGACCACGGTCTCGGCGAAGAAGCCAGCAACGGTCTCGGGGCCCAGCCGTAGGATCTCCGCCTCCAAGGCCGCGGCGGCGCGCAGGCCGTAGTCCTCCGCGCTCTCATCCTCGCGCTGGTGGCGATAGGCATAGCAGGGCTCGATGTGGCTGACCTTGGTCAGTAGTGGCTCATAGGGCGCGCGCCGCCACATGTTGCCGCCGACGGCGAGCGCGCCCAGCGTATTGCCGTGATAGCTCTGCAGGCGGGAAATGAAGCGATGGCGATCCGGCTGGCCGATCTCGAGATAGTATTGGCGGGCGAGTTTGATCGCCGTCTCAGTCGCCTCCGAGCCGCCCGAGACGAAGTAGACCGCGCCCTTGCCGGTCGGCGAGCGGGTGACCAGATGCTCGGCCAAGGCCTCCGATGGCTCGTTGGCGAAAAAGGCGGTATGGGCAAAGGCGAATTTGTCGACCTGCTCCTTGATCGCCTCGATCACCGCCGGATGGTTGTGGCCCAGGCAGGAGACGGCGGCGCCGCCGCAGGCGTCGAGATAGCGCTTGCCGGCGCTGTCGATCAGGTAGCACCCTTCGCCTCGGGCCGCGGTCGGTAACTCGGCGCGTAAGGAGCGATGCAGGATGTAGCTCTTATTACCGGTCGTCATAGTGGTTCCCTCAAGCGTGCTGGATGCGGTGCTCACGCATCCGCGGCGATTGTGCCCGTGACGGGTGGGGTTGCAAAGTCGCCGAGTTTACCCGACGCGCCGGCTGCTGCCCAGTTGCGCCGGGTCCGGGCCTATTCGCCCGATCCTATCCGCAGAGGTCGGCGCTGTCGCCCCTCGGTGTCGAAGTTCTCGGCCGCCAACCAGCTCTCGAAGGCCGCCTCCACCGCTGGCCACTCCTCGGTCAGGAGAGCATACCAGGCCGTGTCGCGGTTACGCGCCTTGATGATCATATGGCGGTAGAAGGTTCCCTCGTAAGCGAAGCCCAGGCGCCGCGCGGCGCGCCGCGAGCCTTCGTTCAGGGCATTGCATTTCCACTCGAGCCGACGAAACGCGAGCGTGCCCAGGGCGTGCCTCATCATCAGGAACATCACCTCCGTAGCCTCGCGCGTGCGCTGCAGGCATGGCGCGAACCAGATGTGTCCCATCTCGATGCAGCCGTTCTTCGCGTCGATGCGCAGGAAGCTCGACATGCCGGCGGCGCGTCCTTGGGCATCGAGGATGGCGTAGAACAATGGATCACACGAGGCGGCACAACCTTCCAGCCAATCGGCCATTTGGTGCTCGCTCTGGAAGGGTCCGTAGCCCATGTAATCCCATAGCTCCGGGCCCGCCTCCGGGGCGTGGGAGAGGCGGTAGAGACTAGCGCCGTGACGCGCCGGGTCGACTGGCTCGAGGCGTGTCCATTGGCCCTCGATCACCGATGGCTCAGGTGCCTGAGCCAGGCTTTCGACCGGATCCATGGACAGAGGATGGCAGGAGAGGGGCTCGCGATCGGTCATGACTTTTCATAGACGAAGACCGGCCACGAAACTAGGGCCACTTCGTCACTTGATCTGGAGCCGCCGGTGACGACGAGGGGCCGGTCAGGCTTTGCGCAAATGATCGACCCGCGCATTGAAAGCGATCGAGACCCTTGGCTCGTCGCCGTGATAAGGGTTCATCCAATGAAGCAGCCAGCTTGGAAAGATCGCCATGATGCCGCTCTGCGCCTTCACTGCGATGCTCCGTCCGAAAGGATTGCCCGGCATTCCCGACATCTCGACGGCCCCGCGCGGGTCTTGGAACTCCAGCGTGCCCGACCGCGGATGGGTGTCCGGGCTGGTGCCGGCGTCGACATAGTAGACGCCCGACCAATGATAAGTCGCATGACTGTGTGGCTTTGTGGTAGTGGCCCCGTGTGGCAAACATTGGCCCAGCCGCGCAAGGTAAGCTCGATCTCCGCCACGCGGGATTGAACGAGACCGCTAAGGGCCGCCGGTCCAGACCCGCGCCGCCGTCTCCCCGAGGGTCTTTTTTTCCTCTGGCGTCAACAGTGTCGCCACCTCGCCCAGGGCCGAGAAGCCGGCACTTCTGAGCGGCGTATCGGTCCAGACCGCGGAGAGGATCATCCAGTAATAGGCAGTGGCCATGTCGCGCTTCTCGCCCAGGCCGAGCGCGATCATGCTACCGGCGTTCGCCTGCGCCTGGGCGTGGCCCGCGGTGGCCGCCTTAAGGTACCAGCCGAAGGCACGATCGAAGCTTGCCTCACCGCCGAGGCCCTTGAGCGCCATTTCGCCCATATGGAATTGGGCGCTGTAGTCGCCCTTTTCGGCCAGGGGCTCCAGCAGCTCTCTCGCCTTGGCGTAGTCGCCGGACCGATAGGCGGCGATCCCGTCATCGAGCTCCGCCGCCAGCGCCCGGCCCTCGCCGGTCAACGCCAGCACTACCAGAAGGGCTATCCAAATCCTCATCCCAGCATCCCCTTCCCGGACTGGCGCCCGGGCCTTCGATCGAGCCAACAACAAATTGAGTCGAGTCCTTATAACACAGCCGAAGGTATCGTCTCGACACAATCGACATAATCCACTGTGAGCCTCGAATGCAACCTGGCGTGGGGCATCGTGCCTGCGGACAGCGAGCGCCGCGGCCATCCCGAGATTGCTTTTCGCAAGACTTGCGGCTAGCTCTTTAGATTGGTAGGGCGTGATAGGTCTCAAGAGTGGGCCCGCGGTCCTCAGTGGCAGCAAAACGAAGGTTTTCGAGGTCGGTCATGATGTTACACAGTGGTCACCATTTCACTCAGGTTCCGGGGCCGACCAATATTCCAGAGCGCGTGCTCAACGCGATGAACCGCCAGGCCGTCGACTTCAACCGGCCGGACTTCTTGGCGATGCTGGAGGGCCTTTACCCTGAGATTATGGCCCTCTTCCGGCTGCAAGCAGGGCAGGTCTTCATCTATGCCGCCAACGGCCATGGCGGCTGGGAGGCGGCGATCAGCAACCTCCTGGCGCCGGGGGACCGGGTGCTGGTGCCGGAGACCGGGCAGTTCGGCCGCGGCTGGGCGGAAGCGGCCAAGGCCTTAGGCGTCGAGGTGGAGATGCTCGACGGTGACTGGCGCCGTGCTCCCGATCCGCAAGCGCTGAGAGCGCGTCTCGAGCAGGACCGAGAGCATGCGATCAAGGCGGTCTTGTTGGTGCAGGTCGACACCGCCTCCTCGGTAACCAGCGATGTTCCGGCGTTTCGCAAGGCAATCGACGACGTGGGCCATCCTGCGCTTCTCATGGTCGATGCCATAGCAGCACTCGGCGCCGTCGACATGCAGCAGAGCGACTGGGGCGTGGACGTGACCGTGGCCGCGTCCCAAAAGGCCTTGATGCTGCCGCCCGGCCTAGCCTTCGTCGCGGTCGGCGATAAGGCGCTGGACGCGGCGCGCGCCAATCGGCGCGAGCGCTATTATTGGGATTGGGACCGGCGGCTCGAGAGCGAACACTACCGCTGGTTCTGCGGCACCCCTTCCATATCCATGATGTACGGGCTGCGCGAGGTACTCGACATGATCGCCGAGGAAGGGCTGGACGCGGGCCACCGGCGTCATGCGCGCCTAGCCGAGGCGGTGCGCCGCGCGGTGGCGGTCTGGGCCGAGGGCGGCGTTCTCGCCTTCAACGTCCTGGAGCCGAGCGAGCGGGCCAACACCGTGACCACCATCGCCGTGCCCGAGGCGATCGGTGGTGAGGCGATCCGCCGCTATTGCCGCGAGCATTTCGAGGTATCCTTGGGCGGTGGGCTTGCCCGTTTGGCCAAGACGAGCTTCCGTATCGGCCATATGGGCTATCTCAACCCGCCGATGGTGCTGGGCACCCTGGGCGCGCTGGAGGCGAGCTTGAAGGCGCTGGGCGTGCCTTGCGGCACGGGCGCGCTTGACGCCGCGACCGACTGGCTGGCCGAAACGGCGCCCGCCCCCTAGGTCAAGAGCATCCGCGGCAGCCACAGCGCGATGTCGGGGAAGGCCATGACCAGGCCCAGGCCGGTAAGCTGCAGCAGCACGAAGGGGACGATCCCCTTGTAGATTTGCTGGATCCTCACCTCGGGCGGGGCGACACCCTTCATATAGAAGAGGGCGAAGCCGAAAGGCGGCGTTAGGAAGGAAGTCTGCAGGTTGACCGCCATGAGAATGGCGAACCAATAGACCATCTCGGTCTTCATCACATGATCGCCGAAGTCGAGGGCTTCGATGATCGGGCTGAAGATCGGAAGGACGATCAGGGTGATCTCGATCCAGTCGAAGAAGAAGCCGAGCAGGAAGACGACCGACATCAGCACGATCAGCAGACCCCAGGAGCCGAAACCCAGGGAGTTGATCAGGTCCTCGACCAGGAAGTCGTCGCCCAGCGACCGGAAGACATAGGAAAAGCAGGTCGCGCCCAGGAAAATACCGAACAGCATGCCGCCGGTCAGCGCCGCACGCTCGACCACGTCGCGCATCACCTTCCAGGTGAGCTTGCGATTGAGGGCGGCCAGAAGAATGGCACCGGCGCCGCCGACACCGGCGGCCTCTGTCGGGGTCGCCCAGCCGAACAGGATCGAGCCCAGGACAAGGAAGACCAGGAATATGGGGGGGATGAAGGACTTCAGCACCATTATCGTGAGTTCCGCCGTGGACTGTCCGCCCAGATCCTCCGGCAGAGGTGCCAACTGGGGCTTCACGCGGCAGATGACGAAGATGTAAATCGCATAGAAGCTTGCCAGCAGGAGCCCCGGAAAGACCGCCGCGACGAAAAGATTGCCGACCGAGCGGGCCAGCAGATCGGCCATGATCACCAGCATGATCGATGGCGGAATGAGAATGCCGAGGGTCCCCGAGGCGGCAATCGTCCCGGTCGCCAGAGAGGTGTTGTAGCTGCGCTGAAGCATGGTCGGCAGCGCCAGCAGGGTCATCATCACCACCGAGGCGCCGATGATGCCGGTCGTCGCCGCCATGATGGTCCCCATCAGGGTGACCGACAGTGCCAAGCCGCCCGGCACGCGGCGCAGCAGGACTTGCAGGCAGTTCAGCAGGTCGCTCGCCACGCCCGAACGTTCCAGCATGGTGCCCATGAAGATGAACATCGGGATCGCCGTGAGCACGAGGTTCTCGGCGATGCCGCCCCAGATGCGCGGGGCGATGTTGAAGAACTGGATGAAGTCGAAGACGTCGAAGGCCATGGCGATCAAGCCGAAGGAAAGCCCGATACCGCCCAGCACGAAGGCCACGGGATAGCCGCTGAAGAGGAAGATGCCCAACGCCAGGAACATGAAGAGAGGCAGAAAGTCCTCGATATACATCAGCGCGGGCCCTCCTTATCGAGGGCGATCTTGTCGAGGGCGATCTTATCGAGGGCGATCTTGTCGAGGGGCTCGGCCTCCTCCTCTTCGATTTCAGCCACCTTCTGGCGCAGATCGGGCGGGCCGAACAGCTCCACCAGCTTGCGAAACAACACGGCCACGCCGGCCAGACCCAAGAGCGTGAAACCGATCGGCAGAAAGGACTTGATGATCCAGCGATGGGTGAGGCCGGTGGCCGAGGAGGAAATCTCCTGGTTCATGAAGGAGCGCAGCGTGAAGTCGTAGGAGAAATAAACGACCAGCACGCAATAGGGGATGAGGAAGAAGAGACAGCCCAGAAGCTCGATCCACCACTGCGTGCGCTCGGACAGACGCTCGCGGACGAGGTCGATACGCACGTGCGCATCCTTGATGTAAGTATAGCCGATCAGCAACGTGAACAGCACGACGTGGGCATGCCATTCACCTTCCTGGAGCTTGGTGGATCCCAGGACGAAAAAGCGCCGGGTGATGACGTCGAAAATCGTGATGCCGATCAGCACCACCCCGGCCCAGGCGGCGACCTTCGCGATGATCGCGAGAAGGCGGTCGATGAAATTGCTGATGGCCGCGAGCGCGCCCATGGAGCCCCCAATTATCGAGCCCGGCCTGCGAATGTCCGAAGCTCGAAGACGAGACGCCGAGGCGGAGATTTTCCCGCCGCCCCGGCGCCTCTCAACTCACGCGGTTGGGCCTAGTTCAGATAGCCCAGCTCCTTCCAGACCTTGTAGCCGGCCCGGTAGGTGGTGAAGGAGTCCCAAACTTGCTTGAAGGTGGCATCCTCGGCGGCAAGCTCCGCAGCGACGTCGTTCCAAGCGTTCTCGAGATCGGTCAGTATCTCCGGCGACCAGCGGTGCAGCGTGACGCCCTTTTCTTGCAGCTCGGCCATGGCGCTGAACTGGATCGCCTCGCCTTCGGCCAGCATCATCGCGATGTTGGCTTGGCAGGCGGTTTCGATCTGCAGCTTCTGGACGTCGGAGAGAGCGTCCCACTTGTCCTTGTTCATCATCAGGTCGAAGAGCGTCGACTGCTGATGCCAGCCGGGGAAGTAGTAGTGCTTGGCGATTTGATAGAAGCCGAGGTCGAGGTCGATCGCCGGCATGGAGTATTCGGTCGCGTCGATCGAGCCACGCTCGAGCGCCGGGTAGATGTCGCCACCGGCGATGAGCTGGGTCGAAACACCGATCTTCTCCATCACCTTGGCACCCAGGCCGAAGAAGCGCATCTTCAGGCCCTTGAGGTCGTCGGTCGAGTTGATCTCCTTGCGGAACCATCCCGAAGCCTCGGGTGCAATGACGCC
>JBFELD010000101.1:0-8037 GCA_041552375.1 Kiloniellaceae bacterium
ACCGCCTGCGCCGAGGCCTGCCCGGTTCTGATCGAGTACCTTGCCGAGGCGGTAGAGGTGGCACGTGAAACGCTCGGTGAGGAGAACTTCGCGGTGGTGACGGTCGGCTTCGATGCCGAGCACGACCGGCCGGAGCGATTGCGCGCCTTTGCCCACGGCCACGGCATCGATACCGGGTCCTGGAGGTTTCTCAGCGGTGAGCCGGAGACGCTGGACGCGCTGATCGAGGAGCTGGGCTTTTTTCGCGTCGCTTCGCCGCGCGGCTTCGACCATCTGGCGCAGACCACGATCCTCGATGACGAACGGCGCGTCTTTCGCCACGTCTATGGCGCCGACTTCGAGCCGCCGGCTCTGGTCGATCCCTTGAAGGCGCTGCTCTTCCAAGATGCGGGGCAACTTGCCGATCTCTCCGATCTCATCGAGCGCGTGCGCCTCTTTTGCACCTTCTACGATGCCAAGAAGGGCCGCTACGCTTTCGACTATTCTTTCTTTATCTCCCTGGCAGTAGGGTCTATGGCTCTGCTATGTCTAGCCATCGTCCTGATCCGGGCTTGGCTCAGGTCGGGTAAGTTTCCCGGTAGTCCGGCATAACCTCCGTGCACCGCCTCGGGCGGTGGCGCGATGGCTGAAGGCAGAAACAGAGAGTTCACGAGACCATGCCGCAACGAGCCCTTGCAGCGCTATTCCACCGGCTTGAGCTCGGTCTCGACGCTATTTTCGGCCGTCGTTGGAACCCGCTTTATCAGCTGGGAGCGCTCGGCTTTTTCTACTACTGGGTCGTCGCCGTCTCGGGGATCTACCTCTATATCTTCTTCGACACCGGGACCAACGCCGCCTACGAGTCGGTCGAACGCCTGACATACGACCAGTGGTACCTGGGCGGGGTGATGCGCAGCCTGCACCGCTATGCCTCCGACGGCATGGTCTTGATGATGGGCGTGCACATCCTCAGAGAATATGCCCACGGCCATCTCAAGGGCCCGCGTTGGTTCACATGGGTAACAGGGATTCCCATCCTCGGATTTGTCTTCGTCGCCGGTATCACCGGCTATTGGCTGGTGTGGGACAAGCTGGCCCAATACGTGGCGATCGAGACCAGCGCCTGGTTCGACTGGTTGGGCATATTCGGCGAGCCCATCGCCCGCAACTTCGCCTCTCCGGCCAGCCTCGACGATCGTTTCTTCACGCTTCTCATGTTCATCCACATCGTCGTGCCGCTGTTGCTTTTGCTGGTGCTGTGGATCCACCTGCAGCGTGTGACCCGGCCGGCGATCAATCCGAACCGTGCTTTGGCGCTGGGGACCTTCTTGATGCTGGTGGTGCTCTCTTTCGTCAAGCCGGCGGTGAGCCACGATGCCGCCGACTTGGCGCAGGTGGCGCAGGAGCTGCACCTGGACTGGTTCTACCTGCCGGCCTATCCCTTGATGGACCTGCTGTCCTATGGCGGGGTCTGGGCGCTCGCGCTGACGGTGACGGTGGTCCTGGTCGTCCTGCCCTGGTTGCCGCCGCGCTGGAAGGCCCGCCCGGCGGTGGTTCATCTCGAGAGCTGCAATGGCTGCGAGCGCTGCGCCGACGATTGTCCCTACAACGCCATCCTCATGCGCCCGCGCAGCGACGGCCTGCCTTTCGATCGCGAGGCGGTGGTCGATCCCTCGCTCTGCATCGCTTGCGGTCTGTGTGCCGGGGCCTGTCCGACGGCCACGCCCTTCCGTCGCCGCAGCGCTCTCCTGCCCGGGATCGAATTGCCGGATCAGACCCTTTCCGATTTGCGTGAGACGCTGGAGACGGCCTCGGCCTCGTTGGCCGGGGAGCCGCGTGTCGTCGTCTTCGCTTGCCGCTTCGGCGCCAAGGCCGAGGCGCTGGCCGGCGACGACGTGGCGGTGATCACACAGCCCTGCACCGCAAGCTTGCCGCCTTCTTTCATCGACTACGTGCTGAGCCGCCGTCTGGCCGAGGGGGTGATGTTGGCCGGTTGTTCGGAGGGTGCTTGCGAGTATCGTTTCGGCGCGCGCTGGACCGAGGCCCGCATCGCCGGCCAACGCGATCCCTATCTTCGCGCGCGGGTGCCGCGCGAACGCTTGCGTGTGGTCGGTGCTTCACGATGCGAGGGCAAACGTCTTGCAGCCGCGCTCGCGGCCTTCAAACACGATCTTTCCGGGCTTGGCGGCAAGCCGGCCGCGGACGAGATACCATCACCTTCGCCCACGGCCGCACCGGCGGCGGTGGAGGTGAGCGATGCTTAAGGTTCTGGCCATCGTTGGGCAACTGATGATCTATGGCCTGACGGCCTTGATCTTCGGCGTCTTCTCGACCCATCCGACCTATCGGGCTTTCCCCGAGGACAAGGCGCAAATCTTGCTGAGCTTCTCCCATGTCGGTCAGCGCAAGGGCGAATGCCGCAAGCTGACGCGTGAGGAGATCGAGGCGATGGCTGCCAATATGCGCCGCACCGAGCTTTGCCCGCGCGAGCGCTTGCCGGTCGCCGTCGAGCTGGAGCTTTCGGGCGAGATCATCTACCAGGACGTGCTGCAGCCGACGGGGCTGTCGCGCGACGGCGCCTCGCAGGCACATCGGCGCTTCACCGTCGAGCCCGGGGCGCACCACCTTGTCGCTCGCCTGAGTGAGAAAGCTGGCGCCGAGGGTTTCGACTATCAAGATGTGATGGATATCGAGCTCGAGGCGGGTGAGAGCTTCATCGTTGACTTCCGATCCGAGATGGGTGGATTTCTCTTCGGCCCAAACCGCGAGAGGCATTAGGATCCGGTTCGATACCGACTGGGTCCGGGAGCAAGGCACATGGCTCTGATCGAATGGCAAGAACGCTTTCGTATCGGCATCGAGTCGGTCGACTATGAGCACCAGGAGCTGATCGCCCTTCTGAACGAGCTCTACGCGGGCCTCAGCGCCGGCGCCGGCGAAGCCGACGTGATCGCCTTTCTGGGCGAGGTCTATGCCCGCATATCTGCCCACTTCGCGCTCGAGGAGCGGGAGATGAAGGAGCGTCGTTACGATCAGTTCGCCGAGCACAAGGTCGAGCACGAGGCGCTGCTGGATCAGATCCGCGACATCATGGACGACTATGAGTTCGGCGAGGATAGCCCGCCGGTGGAGGCCTTCGGCCAGCGTTTGGGCGATTGGTTCGGCAACCACTTCGCCACGCATGACGCACGGCTGCACCGCGCCATGGCCGACCTGGGCGTCGACTTCGGCGAGATCTGAGCGGCGACGCGCTCAAGGCGCGGTGGGCGTTCCACCCTCGGCCGGCGCCTCCTTGGCCTTTCCGGCGCGTTTGGCCCGATCCCGGCGCCGCTGGCGCTCGGCCAGCGGCGGGCAGACCCCCACGTCGTGGTAGTTTACCTGACAGGTCAGGCAGTGGATGCATTCGTTGGGGTTGATCTTACCCTCGGGATGGATCGCCTGCACCGGGCAGGTCTGGGCGCAGGTCTGACAGGGTGTGCCGCACTGCCAGCGGCGCTTCAGCCATTCGAACATGCTCACGCGCGCCGGCAGGGCCAGGGCCGCGCCCAGTGGGCAGAGATATCGGCAATAGGCGCGTGTGACGAACAGGCTGGCGATCAGCAAGGTGGCGGCGAAGAGCACATAAGGCCAGGCACGGGCGAACTTGAGCACGATCGCGGTCTTGAAGGGCTCGACCTCGGCCCCCCTGACGGCCAACGCGGGATCGTGCAGGAAGGTGGCGAAGAGGCCGATGAAGACGATGTATTTTATCGGCCAGAGCCTCTCGTGCAGGACGAAGGGCAGTCGCCACTGTGGCAGCCGGGCGAGGCGGCCGAGACGGGCGATCAGCTCCTGCAAAGCGCCGAAGGGACAAAGCCAACCGCAAAAGACGCCGCGCCCGAGGAAGATGATGGTCACCGCCACGTAGCTCCAGAGGATGAAGATCAAGGGCTCCAGCAGGAAGAAGTCCCAGCTGAACTCGGTGGTCAGCGCATTGAAGAAGGTCAGGACGTTGATCACCGAGAGCTGCGCGCCGGCGATCCAGCCGATCCAGATCAAGGTGAACATCAGAAATCCCAGCCGCAGGCCCTGATAGAGCTTGCGCCGTTTCACCACGGCGTCCTGGAAGACCAGAATCGCCGTCAAGACCACGAGACCCAGCATGAGCACGGCGATCTGTGATGCTCGTGCCCGCCAGGCACGAAGCCAAAGAGGCTCTTCACCGCCGGCAATGTCGTCGGTCGTTGCGGCGACGTAGCGCGGCGGCAGGCTATAGGGTAGCTCGAAGACGGCAAAGGGCGTCACGCCGTCGGTCTCGACGCCCTTGACCAGCACGCGCAGGCGCCAGGGTCGCGCCGGATCGAAGCCACGTTCGCCAGGAAGGGTGAAGAGCGCCATCTCGCGCAGGTCCAAACCATCGGCTATGTCCAAGCGCTCGAAGCCTTGGTGATCGTCGCTCCGGAAGCGGAAGGTCTTGTTGCCTTGGACCAGTTCCAGCCGGTCGAAGACACCGCTTCGCCGGTAGCCGCGGCCCTTGAAGGAGTAAAGACCACGCCCGGCGATGAAGAATAACTGGTCTTCGCTCGCCAGATCGCCGAACAAGGCCGCATAGCGACGCTCGCCGATCAGGTTGCGTCCGACCCGCGCCGGTGTGGCGAGACCTGCGAAGAGTTCGAAAAACGTAGCGTCGTCGAGCGGTATGGGCACACCTTCTGCGAAAAGGCGTCCACCGCCTTGCTCGATTGCGCGCCGCGCCTCCCCGACGCTCACCCGCAGCCGGCGCAGCGATCCCTCGTCAAGGAGCTCTTGCCAATCCGCCGGTGCGAAGTCGGCGAACTTCAGCTGCGCGCCAGTGTTGCCAATGATGCCGTGCGCGCGTGCGACGGAGCGTGCGGAGCGAAGGATGGCATCGTTTATGACCAGCGAGGAGATTGTCGCGCCCGACACGGCATCGATGCCGCCGCGACCGCGGGCTGCGGGCTCCAGACGCACCGCCTCGCGAATGTCGCGGCCTCGATACTGCTCGACGAAAGCCTTCAGATCCGAGTCGCTGACACCGATGATGAGGATCGGTTCATGGTGCTCGGCGATGACCGCGCCGCGGATGACGCCGTCGCGGTCAAGTCCGATGAGAATGTCGAGCGGCATGGCGGAATAGCCGCGCGAGCGCACCACCTGATGCGAGGAGAAGACATAGCCCTGGAGGGTCCCCTCGCGATAGACCGGAACCGCCGGTGGGTCGCCTTCCAGCGGGCCGAAGGCCTCGGCCTCGGGGAAGGCCTGACGCAGTAGGTCCTCGCTCCAGCCGACCTCGGCCGCGCTCGCGGTCCAGGACGCCGCGAGAAGCAGAGCCAAGAGGCACAGCCACCCCCCCCGGCGAGCCGCACGCCAAGTCAATGGCCCCAGGATAAGAGACAAACGCATGTCCGCCAGTGAGCTCCCCCAAACCGCAGGAATTGGAAGCGCATCATAGACCAAGCCGGGACGCTACTCTTGACCTAAGTCAAGGTAAGAGCCGCCAATGCTGGTTAGTCTCGCCCTATTCTCAGCGAGGAGGTGCGAGATGAAGCCGGGAACCCTTTCGACCCTAACCGGTGCGTTGACCGCCGTGGCGCTTGCCTTGAGCGTCGCGACCGCGGGGGCCGCCGAAGTCAAGACCGAAGAATTGAAAAAACACGATACGACACCGGGCGAGAAGTACGAGCCAAGCCTCGATGTCATGAAGGACGAGGCAGTTACGCCACCCGGAACCGTTCCGGGGGTGCCGAGCCTCACGGATGAGGAGTTCGCCCGCGCGAACGAGATTTATTTCCAGCGCTGTGCGGGCTGCCACGGCGTCTTGCGCAAAGGCGCGACGGGTAAGGCGCTGACCACCGATCTGACCCGCGAGCTGGGCTACGATTACCTCCATGCCTTCATCAACTATGGCTCACCCGGCGGCATGCCGAACTGGGGTACGTCCGGCGATATGAACGAGGGCGATATCGACCTCATGACCCGCTATCTGCTGAACGAGCCGCCGCAGCCGCCTGAGTTCGGCCTCGAGGAGATGAAGGCGAGTTGGAATGTTTTGATCCCCGTCGAGGATCGGCCGACCAAGCAGATGAACGACCTGGATCTGGACAACATCTTTTCCGTGACGCTGCGTGATTCGGGTGAGGTTGCCCTGATCGATGGCAACAGCAAGAAGATCGTGAGCATCCTGCTCACCGGATATGCGGTGCACATCTCACGCATCTCCGCCTCGGGCCGCTATCTCTTCACCATCGGCCGCGATGCCAAGATCAA
Organism: Kiloniellaceae bacterium; assembly: GCA_041552375.1. Classification (GTDB taxonomy): domain Bacteria; phylum Pseudomonadota; class Alphaproteobacteria; order Kiloniellales; family Kiloniellaceae; genus JAJFGK01. Next base: position 6,247 of record JBFELD010000101.1, read on the forward strand.
CCTCATCGACATGTGGATGGATCCGCCGCAGACGGTGTCGGAGATCAAGATCGGAATGGAAGCACGTTCGGTCGAGACCTCGAAGATGAAGGGTTGGGAGGACACCTACGCCATCGCCGGTTCCTACTGGCCGCCGCAGTACGTCATCATGGACGGCGCGACACTGGAGCCGCTGAAGATCGTCTCCACCCGGGGCATGGTCTATGACACCCAGGAGTATCACCCCGAGCCGCGGGTCGCCTCGATCGTCGCCTCGCACTACCACCCCGAGTTCGTCGTCAACATCAAGGAGACCGGGCATATTCTCATGGTCAACTATGAGGACATCAAGAACCTCAAGGTGACCACCATCGAGGCCGAGCGGTTCCTGCACGACGGCGGCTTCGACTCCAGTGGGCGCTATTTCCTGGTGGCCGCCAACGCCCGTGACCGGGTGGCCGTGGTCGATACCAAGGAGAACAAGCTGGTCGCTCTCATCGACTCCGGCGGCGTCAAGCCGCACCCGGGGCGCGGCGCCAACTTGATGCACCCGAAATTCGGGCCTGTCTGGGTGACCAGCCACTTGGGTGATGAGACCATTTCGCTCATTGGCACGGACCCGGAAGGGCACCCCGAACATGCCTGGAAGGTGGTGCAGACGATCGAAGGTCAGGGCGGCGGATCGCTCTTCGTCAAGACCCATCCGAAGTCCAAGAACCTTTACGTCGACACGCCCCTCAACCCCGAGGCCGAGATCGCCTCGTCCATTGCCGTCTTCAACGTCGACGACCTGGACGCAGGCTACGACGTTCTGCCGATCGGCGAGTGGTCGGGGATCGAGGAAGGCGTGCGGCGCGTCGTTCAGGGTGAATACAACAAGGAAGGCACGGAGGTCTGGTTTTCCGTGTGGAACTCCAAGGACCAGGAGTCGGCTATCGTCATCGTCGACGACGCTACCCGCGAGTTGAAGGCGGTAATCAAGGACGAGCGGTTGATAACGCCGACGGGTAAGTTCAACGTCTACAACACCCGTAACGACGTATACTGACCTCTGAAGAACGGTGGTGGGCCTTAGCAAGTTTTATAGGGCCCGCCACCCTCTGCAGCGATCGCTGGTGTGGCTTCAGGACGGGAGAGGACGTTGATGACAGGCAGTCAAGCTCAGCGTGACGCGGCGGAGCCGCTGGTCCACTTGGTCGGGGCGGGGCCGGGCGACCCGGATCTCATGACCGTGAAGGCGGTCAAGGTGCTGCGGCGGGCGGAGGTGGTGGTCTACGACCGGCTCGTCTCCCAAGCGGTATTGGATTTGGTCCCGGTCGGCGCTGCGCGCATTTGCGTCGGCAAGGCGCGCGGTCATCACGCACAGTCTCAAGACGAGACCAACGCCCTTCTCCTGACACTCGTTCGTGCCGGGCGCCAAACGGTGCGGCTCAAGGGCGGGGATCCCTTCGTCTTTGGGCGTGGCGCCGAGGAGGCGCTCTATCTTGCCCGGCATGGCATCGCCTGCGAGGTCGTGCCAGGTATCTCGGCGGCTTCGGGCTGCGCGGCCGCCGCCAAAGTTCCGCTTACCCACCGCGGGCTGGCAACGGGGGTGCGATTCGTTACCGGCCACTGTTGCGATGATCAACCCCTCGACTTGAATTGGCGCAGCTTGGCCGATCCGCAGACCACGCTGGTCATTTATATGGGGCTGCACCACATCGGCGAGATCGCCTGCCGTTTGACCGAGGCCGGTCTGGCCGCCGACACGCCGGCCGCGGCGGTCGAACGCGGCACGCTTCCCAACCAACGGGTCATGGTCGGCACGCTCGC
>JBFELD010000102.1:0-7980 GCA_041552375.1 Kiloniellaceae bacterium
ATCGGCGCCCTTTATGAATGTCGCGACGCCGGCATGGACATACCTCGGGACATGTCGATCGTCGGTTTCGACGATATCCCCATCTCCAGCTACATGTCGCCACAGCTGACCACGATACGTGTGCCAGCCGACGAGATGGGGTCGCGCGCCGCGCGCGCCATCATCAGCGCCATCGAGACAGGCCATGATGTCGCGCCCTGCGAGCTTCCCACCGACCTCATCGTCAGAAGCACGACCGCGCGCCCCAACGTCGCGGCAAACCAAAGGGATCGGTAGAGAGCCCCAATCGACGAGCGACGACGGCATGCTCTCTATAATTGTAGGATTCAGCAGATATTATAGGACTCGATGAGATAAGGTCTTTGGCGCGGGCTCCCTTTCCTACCGGTTCTTGACGACGAGCCCGTCGCTGGAGGACAAGAGGATCAACAGAGAACTCCATCGGCTGGTCACATGGCGGTCCCCGGCTTGAAAATTGCCCGGTTTTGGGTGCGGTGGCTGCGCAACGTCGGGGCCGCAAAGGCAGTGATCCTGGGCTATCACCGGGTGATTGATACGGCGTGGGATCCCTTTGGACTAGCGGTCAGCCCGGCACACTTTGCCGAGCACCTGGAGGCCATCAAGCGCTATGGCACGCCTCTCCGCTTGGACGAATTGGCAAGCTCGCTGAGATCGGGCGAGGTCCCGGACCGGGCGGTGGTTGTTACTCTTGATGATGGCTACCTGGACAACCTGCGCGTGGCCCTGCCTCTTCTTCGCGAGCGGCAAATCCCGGCGACGGTCTTCGCGGTCTCGGGGTGCTTCGGACAGGAATATTGGTGGGACGAGTTGGCGCGGCGCTTCGCCCCGGAAAACCCCTTGCCTCCCCACATCGTGGTTGAAGATCCCACGCGGCGGATCGAGATCCCGCTACCGCGCGGTCACGCACGCACGGAAAGACTTCAGGCACTGCGAAATCTCCACGACGTTCTTTTCGCCCTGCCGAGGGAGAGCGCGCTTAAGGTCTTGGACCAACTTCGCCCAGAGGGATCCGATGGACAGGAGGACGAGCCTCGGCACCGCTGCATGACGACGGCCGAACTCCGCGAACTGGCGCGTGACGACCTGATCGAAATCGGGGCTCACAGCGAGAGCCACAGGCCGATGGAGTACCTGAGCGAGAGTGCGCAGGCGGACGAAATCGCGGCCGGCAAGACGGCGCTCGAACAATTGATTGCACGGCCTGTCCGATCGTTCTCCTATCCGCACGGGTCCTATGTGGGCTCGCTTGACGAACTGGTCGAGAACGCGGGCCATACCTGTTCATGCGGCGCGCATGAGAACGTCGTGCGATCTCATAGTAACATTTACAACCTGCCGAGGCTTTGGGCCGCGGATTGCGACGGACGTAAATTCTCACGCTGGCTTCGTTTCTGGCTTTGCACTTAAGGTTGCGTCTGGCGGCGCAGGCGGTCTCCGTCGCGAGGACGCAATGAATGAGCGGTACAAGGAATGAACGGTAAAGGAATGGTCTCCATCATTGTTCCGTTCTTCAACGCGGCGCGCTTTATTCGCGAAACCGTCGAGAGCGTCCTTGGCCAGACATATGACGACTGGGAACTGCTGCTGATCGACGATGGCTCCACGGACGACAGTACTCGGATGGCGCGTGATTGGGCCGCGGCGCATGACAGGATCTTTTATCTCGAACATCCGGGTCATGAGAATCGCGGAGCGAGCATGGCACGAAATCTCGGGATTGAAGAGGCGCGCGGCGAGTTCATCGCCTTTTTGGACGCCGATGACATCTGGCTGCCGGACAAGTTGGAAAGGCAGGTGGAGATCATGTCGAGGCACCCGGAGGTCGCCTTGGTCTTCGGTGCCTCCAAGTACTGGTACAGTTGGTCGGACGCCGGACAAGGACCGCAGGCCGACGAGGAGATCCCATTGGGCGTCCCCGCCGATCGCGTTTTTGAGCCGCCAGAGCTGTTGGAGGGTATGCTTTCCGGTAGAACCTCCGTGCCCTGCACCTGTGCCATCCTGGTACGAAAGGACAAAGCCGGCAGCGTGGGCAACATGGAGGGGTCCTTCCCCTCACTCTTCGATGACCAGGTTTTCTATGCAAAGCTATTCCTGGCGTATCCGGCCTATGCCTATAGCCATTGCGATAACCTTTATCGGCGGCACCCGGATTCCATGTGTGCGCGGGCCTCGGAAACATCCGCGGAAGTGGTGGCGCACCGGCGGTATCTTCACTGGGTCGCTGATTATCTGAGTCAACAATCGATCGGCGATGAGGACCTGTGGCGCGTGCTGGCGAGGAAAATATGGCTGATCGGTGGCATGGACGAGCACGTGACCCCGATGGGCGCGTGGAATCGCCGGCGATGGGTCCGAAAACAGTGCTTGAGATTGGAGCGCCTGCTGGTCCCGACCCCATTGCGGCGGCGGATCTGGGCAAAGCGGATCCAAGGGCTCGGTGCGCCGTCACCGATGGCTGAGGATCGAGCGTGAAGGCGCGGAGAGAGGTTCCGCCGGCCTTGTGGCGTTAGCCCATGTCAGGTGGTGAAGATATGTCCGCTCCTCGGAAAGGCGTCGAGGTGACCGAGCCGCCGGCACATGGCCTCACCAAGCTGGGGAAGCACGCCGGTCGTGCCCTCCTCTGGCAGGCCGCGGAACATGGCTCCGACAAGGTGATAAGCCTTGCGCGCCTCTTGATCCTGGCCGCGATCCTGACGCCGGATGACTTCGGATTGTTGGCCGCCTCGTTGGTCGCTTTGACGATTTTCACCGCCGTTACGGAATTGGGCATGAGCCAAGCGCTGATCCAGCGCCCCTCGGCCGAGGCAGTCCACTATGATACCGCTTGGACCTTTGGTGTCGGGCGCGGGCTTGTCGTTGCCGGCCTTGTTTTCGTGACGGCGCCCTGGTTCGCCGAGTTCCTCAATGAACCACGCGCGGTTCCGATTATTAGCGTCTTGGGACTGGGGCCGCTCCTCCAATCGCTTCAAAGCATCCGCGTGCTCGACCACATGCGGAACCTGCGATTTGGCCCCCTGGCCATACTGCGGGTTACGTCATCACTCGCGAGTGCCCTGACCGCGATCCTCTTGGCTCCCAGCTTTGGCGTTTGGGCCCTGGTCGCCGGTGTTCTTGTCGGCCCCGCCATCTTCTCGCTATTTTCCTACGTCATCGCCCCTTACCGGCCGCGTCTCAGGTTCGACTGGCTGGCCGGGCGCGCGCTGCTCAGCTTCGGGCTGTGGATTTTTCTCAGCCATTTGATCTCCACGGCCGCCTCAGCGGTCTTGACCGCCATGATCAGCCGCCGTCTCGGCAGCGCTGACTTGGGTCTTTACTTCCTCGCTTTCAAGATGACCTTCAGCCTGATCGAGGTTGGGCAACAGGTCATCAACAACGTCGCCTTTCCCCTCTATTCCCGCCTTCAGCACGACCCAAAAGATGTGTCGCGCGTGTTTCGATCCATTCTGGTCGGAGTCACCGTGCTGCTGGTGCCGCCCTTCGCGATATTGATCGTCTTGGCGCCGGCGTTACCGGATGTCCTCGGCGTGCAATGGGCCGGTGCGATCCTAATCGTCCAGATTTTCTGCCTGGCACATATTGTCGGCCTCTTCGGCGATACGGTCGTGCCGTTGCTGCAAGGCTTGGGACGCCCGAACCAGGTTACCGTGATGGAGGCCGTGCAGTCAGCGGTCATGATCTCCGCGGTCTTTGCCCTGACCGGCCTTTTTGGCCTTGTCGGCGCCGTCTCTTCCTGGATCGTGGCTTTTGCCTCGTCCTTCGTGCTGTCCTTGATTTTCGTCCACCGGCTGGTGGAGCGGCCCTTCGAGGGCATTGCCGGTCTCCTGGCCGCCATAGTCGGCGTCACCGCCGGCGGAGGCCTTCTCGGACACCTTCTCTATGCCATGATGCCCAGCGCCACGGGCGCCATAATCGCGGGGCTGCTCTCTGTCGTAGCGGCGTGGGGCGGCATATGGCTCATTGATAAGATCTTGGGCTTGGGGTTGCCGGGGTGTCTTGCTGTGGTATTTCCGATCTTGGCGCAGAGCCAAGATAAGGGACCAAATCAGTAACGAAAATGATCTTTAACCATCCCTGATGTAGTGATTTCGGTCCGAGGGCCAGGTGCGGCTTGAAAACACGATGTCAGATGGAGAAGGGCAAGCGAAAACCCGATGCGAATTAGGATACCGTTCCTGAAAAACCTTATTTTGTTGGGCGTTTCGCTGCTCGTCGCCGCGCTTTGTGGTGAGATCTTCCTGCGGCTGGCAAAGCCACAGATATTCGATGTCCACGCCCATGGCATGTACGTCGCCGACCCGTCGGTCGGATACCTCCTGACACCGGAATTCACCGGCGTCATCGAGCGCAGCGAGTACAAGGCGCCCTTTAGCGTGAACGGGGAGGGGCTGCGTGGCCCACCACTTCGCGATCGACGGGACAACACATTCCGCATTCTCGTTCTCGGCGACTCGATGGGGTTCGGATTTGGCGTGCTCGACGGCGAGGTGCTTTCCGTATTGCTCGAGGCGCTCCTCACCGAGCGGCTGCCGGATACGGACTTCCAGGTCCTGAACGCGAGCGTGCCCGGTTTCGGCACGGCCGATCAGCTGGCCTTCCTCAAAGCCGAGGGCCGAACGCTGGATCCGGATCTGGTGGTCGTTCAGTTTTTCTCCATCAATGATGTCTTGGAAAGCCTCTATCCCGCCGCCGATTGGGCCGATGTCCGTGAGGGCTGGCTGGTCGATCGAAACGCTTCGGGTGCCGGTGATGAACCCGAGGAAGACTGGGGCGGTTATGGGGACCTTACCGGGGCGATGCTGTGGCTGAAGGACCGAAGCCACCTTCTCTACCTGGTATCGAATAGCCTGGGCTATTTGGCCCTTCGCCTGGGTTTCGTCGATCAGGTCGAAGCCCTATGGGGTGAGGACTTTCCGGCGGATGCCGGAAAGGTCACGACAGGATACCTCATCGAGGTCGCCGAGGAGGCTCGACGCCTGGGGGCCGATCCGCTTTTCCTTTACACGACGGGGCAAAACTATGTGGTCAGCGACGACTATGAGCTGCCAAAGTCGGGCGCGCTCTTGGCCGCGGCGGCAAGGGATGCCGAGGTCTCCTGGATAGATGTCACACCGCATCTTCGCGCGCGGCCCGATCGTTACGAACTCTTCTATGCGCTGGATGGTCATTGGAGCGCGGCCGGTCACCGGGCCATCGCGGAAATCCTGGCGGAGCAAATTCCTGGGCTTGGCCTCATCCCGGCCGGCGCCGAAGACTGAGCCCCTTAGAAAGCGAAGTATCGGTACCGGAGACGTCTTGCTCCGATGCGCGGCACGACATGCGATGCCGCTGACCGCCTTTTCGCGGTTGCGGTATGTCGTGCGCTAGACGTTCTTGATGGCTTGCAGTCCGATCAGAACCTCGATCTTCGGATCGAAGACTTTCAGCTTTTCGACCTCCAAGTCCTCGACGGCCAAACCATGGAGAAAGGCGGTGGCCGCATAGACATTGCCATAGCTCGTGGCACGAATTTCACCGGGCGTGAAGTGCTCTTCGAAAAGTCGCTCGCACGCGGCACTGGTCAAGCGCCAATAATCCCGAAAGCTCTCCTCCGATGTGTCGCGACTAACTGTCGGCAAGGTGGCCAGCAGAACACCGCCGGGGCGCAAGATCCTGTAGACGGTCGTGAGAGCCGCGCGGAGATCGTATATGAGGTGGAGAGTTTGCGTGCAGATGACACAATCAAATGTGTCGCTGGGGATGATGTCCGCATCGGTCAGGTCGGCGATGATCGTTGCCGCCGGGTTGTCCGTTCCCTTATGGAGGATATCGCTCCGCGTCACCTTATCGCCGCCATACCGTAGGGTGTAGCTGTTGTCCTGCACCTCTAGGACGCGGCCTTTGATGTCGCTCGCCCGCGTCGCCATGAAGGTTTCGATGTAGTAGCGATCCACCGGCTGCCCGCGGGTAAAACCCCAGTTCTCGTCGATCGGTCGCACCCGGTCCAAGTCGCCCAAGTCGACCTGTCCGACCGCCGGGCGAGCGAGGGCCTTTCGGACTTTCCGGCTGATCGCCTTTAGGGGGCCGGGCTTGTTCGATGGCTGGGAGACCATGTATCAAATCCATCTCTATACAATTCAGGCTAGCTAGATTAACAAGTAACATACAACAACTGGTTGATGAACGCGCGGTTGGGTCAGGGCCGGACCACCAATGTCCTTCCGGTCCGTGGGGTGTGGTTTCACGAGTGCTCTCGTGTGGCGGGAAACCCTGGCCCCCATGTCAATGAGGCTTCGAGGCTGCTCGGGATCTCATCCCACCTCTCAGGCAGTCCAAATCAGACCACTTCCATGCGGATACCCGGCCTCAAATCCTTGCGCTCAGCTATTCGCTGGTCACGCCATGGCCTTAAGCGTCGTGCGCTCGTGCTCGGTTATCACCGGATCGCTGACGAGCCTTGGGACCCCCACGGCCTTTGCGTCAGCCCCGGTCATTTCGTTGAGCAGCTCGAGGTGTTGAAATCGGTGGCCAATCCGATCCCCCTTCGCGGCTTGGTGTCATCTCTGGGGCATGAGGCACCGCCAAGGCGGGGGGTCGTGTTGACCTTCGACGACGGTTATTTGGATAACCTGACGACCGCCCTGCCGGCTCTCCAGGACTTCGGCGTTCCCGCGACGGTCTTCGTCGCCACGGGCTGGATGGGGCGAGAGTTCTGGTGGGAGGAGCTGACGCGCCTGTTGGGACGTCGGGACCGTTTGGACCAGCCGCTCGAGGTGCGCTCACGTGATCAGAGGATGATTTGGCGCCCGCGCGGCGGTGACGTGAGGCGCCGAAGGGGCGACCTTCTGCGTGCGCTCAGCGATTTCGCGCGCGGGCTCGATACAGCCGGGCAAGATGATATCCTCCGTAACCTGCGTGATCGCTCCGACGTTCGTGACGACGCGGCGCCACGGGCCCGCGGCATGACCGCCGAAGAGGTGACGCGCCTTGCCGACACGAAGCTCGTCGAAATCGGGTCTCACACGGTGTCCCATCCCTGTCTTTCCGATTTGCCTGAAAGGGAGCAGCGCGAGGAAGTCAAGGCGAGCAAGGACCGACTGGAAGATCTGCTCGGCCGGCCGGTCAAGAGCTTCTGTTATCCGAACGGTGCCTTCACGCAGGAAACAGCCCGGCTTGTGAGAGAGACCGGCTATGACAGCGCCTGCACGATTCTTTCCGGTCCGGTGGTCCAGGGAGCAAACCCTTACGCCTTGCCGCGTGTCTGGGCTCCTGACATCGGGGGCGAGGCCTTTCGGCGCTGGCTTGCACGGCGAATCTGGTGAGGTCGTCTCGATCCCTCGCCTTACTCCAATTCGATCCGTTCGCCCGACGCGTCGAACGCGGTGATGTCACCGTCGTAGCAGGTCAAGAAGCAACTCTCACCCGCAGCGGGTATCGGCCTTGTGCCGCCCTGCCGCAAGGTCACCATCCGGTCCTCGGCGAGCGCGATGTGGACCAGGGTCTCGGCGCCCAACGCCTCGGAGAATCTGGCCGAGCCCTCGAGCAGGTGATCGCCTCGATCGACCAGGCGCAGATGTTCGGGGCGAATGCCCAGGACGGTATCACGCCCGCGCGCTTCACTCGTCAGGAACCGGCGAAGACTATCCGACAGAGCCGCTTGCCGCTCGGCGTCGCGCAACAGGGATGCCGGCACGAAGTTCATGGGTGGAGAGCCGATGAACCCGGCGACGAAGCGGCTTGCCGGACGCGCGTAGACCTCAAGGGGCGCGCCGATCTGCTCGGCATTGCCGTCGTTCAGGACGATCATGCGATCGGCGAGGGTCATCGCCTCAACCTGATCATGGGTCACGTAAAGCGAGGTAACCCCGAGCTGTCGCTGCAATGCTTTGATCTCCAGGCGCATTTGAACTCGCAGCTTGGCATCGAGGTTCGATAGTGGCTCGTCGAACAAGAACAGCGCCGGCTCGCGGACGATGGCCCGTC
>JBFELD010000103.1:0-7898 GCA_041552375.1 Kiloniellaceae bacterium
CGGTGGGCGCAGGTTCGGGCCGACCGGCATTCTCATCGCGCTTCTGGCGATACTGCTGCTTTGGGGCCTGAGCGGGGTCTATCGGGTGCAGACGAACCAGCAGGGCGTGGTCCTGCGTTTCGGCCAGTGGGTGGACACGACCGAGTCGGGCCTGCATTGGCACTGGCCACATCCCATCGAGTCGGTCATCCTCCCCGGCGTCACCGATGTGCATCAGATCGATATCGGCTTTCGCATGTTGGGCGGGGATCGCCGCTCCGGGCAATCCCGCTCGGTGCCCGAGGAAAGCCTGATGGTGACCGGTGACCAGAATATCATCGATATCCAATTCACGGTGCAATGGCGCATCGCCGATGCCGGGCTTTTCCTGTTCCGAATTCGCGAGCCCGAGGCGACGGTCAAGATCGCCGCGGAAAGCGCGATGCGCGAGATCATCGGCCGTACCAACATTCAGCCCGCCCTCGCCGAGGCGCGCGGCCAGGTCGAGGTGGATGCCCGGAACCTGTTGCAAAAGACCCTCGACGAGTACGAGGCCGGGATTGCCATCACCGGCCTGGTGCTCCAGCAGGTGCAGCCGCCGGCACCGGTCATCGATGCCTTCAACGACGTGCAGCGGGCGATCCAGGACCGCGACCGCCTGAAAAAACAGGCGGAGGCTTACGAGCGCGACGTGATCCCCCGGGCCCGCGGCGCGGCGACGAAGATGACCCAGGCGGCCGAGGCCTATCGCGAGCGTCTGATCAAGGAGGCCGATGGTGAAGCCCAGCGCTTCCTTCAGGTCTATAACGCCTACACGGCCAACCCCGATGTGACGCGTCGGCGCATGTACCTGGAGACTTTGCAGGGTATTTTGTCTACCACCGACAAGGTGATCATGGAAGGCGGCGCCCAAAATCCGCTGCCCTACCTCCCCTTGCCGGAGTTGCGGCGCGGCGGTGGTGACGGCGGCTAGGCTTGCGGGGAGGAGTGCGCCAGATGCCTAGAATCCTATTGCTCGTCGGCGGCATTATAGTGATCGGCGCGGGCGTATTGGCTTTCCTCTCGCTGTTCACCGTCAACGAGACGGAACACGCCATCGTCATGCAGTTCGGTGAGCCCAAGCGGGTCATCAGCGAGCCCGGCCTGAAATACAAACACTTCTGGCAGGACGTGCGATATTATGAAAAGCGCGTGCTGAACCTCGACCCGCCGGTCGAGTCGATGTTGCTCTCGGACTCCAAGCGCGTGCTGGTCGACAGCTTCTTGCGTTATCGCATCAACGATCCGCTCGAGTTCTTCAAGACCGTGCGCGTCGAGCAGACGCTGCGCGCGCGTCTCAGCACAGTTTCGAACTCGGTGGTGCGTGAGGTGCTCGGTAACACGACGCTGCCCAAGATCCTCTCGGAGGAGCGCATTGGTCTGCTGAAAAAAATCGTCGACAACATGAACAAGCAGGCCCACCAATTCGGCATCGAAATCGTCGACGTCCGCTTCCGCCGTACCGACCTGCCCGACGAGGTGAGCGAGCGGGTTTATGCCCGCATGCAGTCCGAACGCGAACGTGAGGCCAAGGAGTTCCGTGCCCTGGGTGAGCAGGAAGCGCTGGAGATCAGGGCCAACGCCGACCGGCGGGTGACGGTGATCATGGCCGAGGCCCAGCGCGAGGCACAGATCCTTAGTGGCGATGGCGAGGGGCAGCGCACGACGATCCTCAACGACGCCTTCGGTCAAGACCCGGAGTTCTTCGACTTCTACCGGTCGATGCAGGCCTATGAGGCGGCGCTCGGTGAGGATAACACCTATATGGTGCTCTCGCCCTCGAGCGATTTCTTCGAATTCTTCAAGCAGGCGGAACCCGGTATGCGGGACGAGCCGGGCGATGCCGCAACGCAGTGACAGGACGTGAGACGCCCAAACGGCCCGTCGGTCGACGGTTATGCGAGACTTTCTGACCGCGCTTGCCCTGGTCTTGGTGATCGAAGGGCTCTTCTTGGCGCTGATGCCGCGGCGCTTGCGTCAAATTCTGGAGGCCTTGGAGCAGATGCCGCCGGAGACTCTCAGGATTTTCGGATTGGTCGCGGCGGGAATCGGGGTTTTTTTGGTGTGGCTGATCCGCGGCTAGCCGGCCAGCGGAGGACGTCTTGATGTGTGTGAATTGAAATCTTTGTGACCGAGTACTCGACCTTGGTAATTCGGTCCTATGTTAAGGTAAGATTGCGTTTGTCGTTTCTTCGCGATTTACCCTTACCGTGGAGCGCGAAGTTCGGGCCGTGGCCGACGGATCGGCCTCTCGGTCCCTGATTAGGAGAAGACCCTTGATCCCGAAAGTACGGTCGTCGATTTGCCGGCGCGTCGCCTTGCCGAGACACGCCTCGGTCTCTGCCGTCGGCATCTTGGCTTTGATGGCTCTACTCATCGCCGCCGTTGCATCGGTGCCGAGCGCTCATGCTCGAGGCGCGCCCGAATCATTCGCCGATTTGGCGGACCAGCTGTTGCCGACAGTGGTCAACATCTCGACCACCCAAACCATCGAGGAAGGTCCGGGCCAGGACCTCGAGGAACTTTTCCGCGATTTTCTCGAGCGGCGCGGTGAAGAGCCGCCACAACGGCGGCGCGCCAGCTCGCTCGGGTCCGGGTTCATCATCGATGCCGACGGTTATATCGTCACCAACCATCATGTGATCGAAGGGGCCGACGAGATAACCGTGCGCTTGCACGATGACCGCACTCTGAAGGCCGAGGTCATCGGCAGCGACAAGGAGACCGACCTGGCCTTGCTCAAGGTCGAAAGCGACGAGCGCTTGCCGGCCGCTGATTGGGGCGAGTCCGAAAAGGCGCGGATCGGCGACTGGGTCGTGGCGATCGGCAATCCCTTCGGTCTTGGCGGAACGGTCACCGCCGGCATCATCTCGGCCCAGCAGCGCGATATCAATGCCGGGCGCTATGATGATTTCATCCAGACCGACGCGGCGATCAACAAGGGCAATTCCGGTGGCCCGATGTTTGATCTCGAGGGGCGGGTGATCGGCGTCAACACCGCGATCTTCTCGCCGTCGGGCTTGTCGGTCGGGATCGGCTTCGCCATCCCCTCGCAGCTCGCCCGCAATGTCATCTCCCAGATCAAGAAGTTCGGCGAGGTCCGCCGCGGCTGGCTGGGCGTGCGTATCCAGACCGTCAACGAGGAATTGGCCGAGGGCCTGCAGTTGGATCGGCCCCACGGGGCGCTGGTCGCTTCCGTGACCGAGGAGGGGCCGGCGGCACGGGCGGGCATTCAGCAGGGCGATGTCATCCTGCGCTTCGACGGCCGCGAGGTGAGCGAGATGCGCAAGCTGCCGCGCATGGTCGCGGAGACGCCGATCGGCCGCGCGGTCGAGGTCATCGTCTGGCGCAAGGGGCGTGAGGAGACTTTCGACGTCGTTCTCGGCGAGCTCGACATGGAGCAGGTCGCGGCAGTGGAGCGCCAGCCCGTGGTTCCGGACCCCGACGAGCTCGATCTTCCGTCGCTGGGCCTGGAGCTAGGCACGGTTACTGGCGATTTGCGCGAGCAATACCAGCTCGAGGAGGACAGCGAGGGCGTGTTGATCACGCGGGTCGATCCCGAAGGCAATGGCGCCGAGAAGGGCTTGTCGCCCGGCGATTTGATCGTCGAGGTCGATCAGGAAGCGGTGACCTCGCCGGCCGATGTCGCCGAGCGCATCCAAAAAGCCCAAGAGGGCGGTCGCCGTGTGGTGACGCTGCTGGTGTCACGTCAAGGCGAGCATCGCTGGGTCGCCGTGCGGATCGAGGAAGGCTGAAATCGCGGGCCGGTGGATCAGTCGGTGAAGTCGTCCCGACTGTAGCCTTGTAGGTAGAGCAGGGCGGTCAGGTCGCCGTGGTCGATCGCGACCCGCGCATCGCGGCGAACGATCTCCTTGGGCCGGAAACCGACGCCCAATCCTGCCTCTTTCAACATCGCCAGATCGTTGGCGCCGTCGCCGACGGCCATCGTTGCGGTAAGCTCGATGCCGAGGTCGTGGCTTACTTCTCGCAGAGCCTCGAGCTTGCCGTCGCGGCCCAGGATCGGGGTCGCGACCTGGCCATTGATGCGGCCGTCTTCGACGACGAGATGATTGCAACGCACGGCATCAAAGCCGCAGAGGGCGGCGATGCGCTCGGCGAAGACGGAAAACCCGCCCGAGACCAGGATGCAGGGCACGCCCTCGCGTTTCAGCGTCCGCACCAGCGTGAGCGCGCCCTGATGCAGGGTCATGCGCCCGGCCACCTGGTCCAAAAGCTCGGCCGGCTGGCCGGCAAGGAGCCTCGCTCGCGCTCGCAACGCGCCCTCGAAGGCCAGCTCGCCGGCCATGGTGCGCCGGGTGATCTCGGCGACCTGAGCGCCGATACCGGCGGCCTCGGCCAGCTCGTCGATCATCTCTTGTTCGATGATGGTCGATTCCATATCGGCCAGGAGAAGCCGTTTCCGGCGTCCCTCGAAAGCCTGCACGCCGAGATCGAGCGGCAATAGCGACAGATGCGTGCGCGCCAACCTTTCCGCCTCGCGGGGCGCGAGACCGGTGAAGCGGAGGTCCACGGCCTCGCCCGCCGCGAGCCATGTTGGTGCACCCGTCTCGGCGCCCGCCTCGGTCAGGGTGCGGCCCAGGTCCCGGACGAGGTCATCATCCAGCACGCTTGTCCCGACGGGCGCGATCACGGTAAGGACATGTGTCATGACCCGGCTTATAAAGCCCACGCATGGGTGATTAAAGCCTCACGATGGAGCTAGGATGCGTCCTCATAATCCAAGCGAGGCTGCGCGCACGAAAACAGTGCTGATCGTCTTCGGTCCCACGGCGGCGGGCAAGTCGGCCCTGGCCCTGCGCTTGGCGGACAGCCTCGAGGGCACGATCATCAATGCCGACTCGATGCAAGTCTATCGCGATTTGAGCATCTTGACGGCGCGGCCGGGGCCGGTGGAGCTGGCGCGCGCACCGCACCAGCTCTACGGCGTGCTCCCCGGTGATACGCCCTGCACGGCCGGGCTGTGGCGCGGCTTGGCTTTGGAGCAGATCGAGGCCGCGCTCGCGCAGGGCCGGCGGCCGATCCTGGTCGGTGGGACGGGCCTTTATCTCAAAGCCCTGCGCGAGGGGCTGGCACCAGTGCCCGAGATCCCCGCCGTCGTGCGCGCGGCGACGGGCGAGGCATACGACAAGCTCGGGGGCGAGGCCTTTCATGCCCGCCTGGCCGAGCGCGACCCGGAGGGTGCGGCGCGCTTGCATCCGAACGACCGCCAGCGCCTGATCCGTGCCTGGGAGGTCCTGGAGGCTACCGGTCGGAGGCTCGCGGACTGGCAGAGTGGCTCGGCCGATGGTGGCGCACCTTATCGCTTCGCCACTGTCGTGATCCTACCCGAGAGGGTGGCGCTCTATCGGCGCTGCGACGAGCGCTTTTCGGACATGCTGGCTAGCGGCGCCTTGCAGGAGGTTCGCGCGTTGCTCGCGCGCTCATACGATCCCCACCTGCCGGTCATGAAGTCCCTGGGCGTGCCCGAGCTTGTCGCCCACCTGCGCAGTGAACTCAGCCTCGAGGCGGCTGCCGAGGCCGCGAGGCGCAAGACCCGGCGCTACGCCAAACGGCAACTCACCTGGCTGCGGCATCAAATTCTCGGTAATGATCGAACCGTAATTCCTGTTGAAACGAAAGAATCTTTAACAATTGACAGCGATTTATTTAATAAAATTCGCCAGAAAGTGTTGACCCTCGGGGCTTGACGGTCTAGGTTGCGCGCCGTTTGGAGGCGCGGTAGGTCATCACATGAAAGGCCGCCGCCGGGATCCATTGGGACCGGGCGGGCGGCTTCCTGCGCTGAGGTGCGATCCGAAGGTCCGCGAGGTCGGATCAAGGGGCGCTTTATGCTTTCGTGACGCTGGAGCATGACGGCGCCAACCTCGCAGGCGGCGGCGGGTGCCGGCGGGCCGCGGGAGAGCGAGAGGGAACGAAGCCATGGCGAAGACGTCGATGAGCGGCGCGCAAATGGTGATCAAGGCCTTGGTCGATCAGGATATCGATCTCGTGTTCGGCTATCCCGGCGGCGCCGTGCTTCCGATCTACGATGCTCTGTTCGAGCAGAATTCCTTGCGGCATATCCTGGTGCGCCAGGAGGGCGGAGCGGTCCATGCCGCGGAAGGTTATGCGCGCTCCACCGGCAAGGTGGGGGTGGTCCTGGTGACCTCGGGGCCCGGGGCGACGAATGCTGTCACCGGCCTCACCGATGCGCTGATGGACTCCGTCCCGATCGTTTGCCTGACCGGTCAGGTGCCGACACACCTGATTGGCAACGACGCCTTCCAGGAAGCGGACACCACCGGTATCACCCGGCCTTGCACCAAGCACAACTACCTGATCAAGTCGATCGAGGACCTGCCGCGGATCATGCACGAGGCCTTCCACGTCGCCCGCAGTGGGCGCCCCGGCCCGGTCGTGGTCGATCTGCCCAAGGACGTGCTGCAGGGTAAGTCCGATCACTACGTCGGCCCGGAAAAGGTCGCGCGCCGGAGCTACAACCCGCCGCGCCGCGGCGATGGCGCGCGCATCCGCGAGGCGGTGGAGCTGCTGGCGGGAGCCAAGCGCCCGGTGGTCTATGCCGGTGGCGGCGTGATCAATTCCGGGCCCGAGGCCGTACAGAGCCTGACGCGCCTGGTTCGCCGTCTGAAGCTGCCCTGCACCAATACCTTGATGGGACTGGGGTCCTATCCGGGGACCGATCCGCTGTTCCTCGGCATGCTGGGCATGCATGGCACCTACGAAGCCAATCTGGCCATGTATCACTGCGACGTCATGCTGAACGTCGGCGCCCGCTTCGACGACCGCGTGACCGGTCGGCTGGATGAGTTCTCACCCAACTCGACGAAAGTCCACATCGACATCGACGCCTCCTCGATCAACAAGAACGTGGTGGTCGACATCCCCATCGTCGGCGATGTGGGCGATGTCCTGGCGGAGATGACGCGCTTGTGGGACGAAGGGTCCTTCGAGCTTGACGCCAAGGCCTTGGACGCTTGGTGGGGGAAGATCGGCGAGTGGCGCACCCGTGATTGTCTCGCCTACGAGCAGACCGGCGACACGATCAAGCCTCAGTATGCGATCCAACGCCTTTATGAGCTGACCAAGGACGCGAAGCCCTATATCACCACCGAGGTCGGCCAGCACCAGATGTGGGCGGCCCAGTTCGTGAAGTTCGATACCCCCTACCATTGGATGACCTCGGGTGGCCTGGGCACGATGGGCTATGGCCTGCCGGCGGCAATGGGCGTGCAACTCGCCCATCCCGAGGATTTGGTTATCGACATCGCCGGTGAGGCGTCGGTGCTGATGAACATCCAGGAGATGTCGACCATCGCTCAGTATCAGCTTCCGGTGAAGATCTTCATCGTCAACAATCAGTGGATGGGCATGGTGCGCCAGTGGCAGGAGCTGCTCCACGGCAAGCGCTATTCGGAAAGCTACATGGCCTCGCTGCCCGATTTCGTGCAGCTTGCCGAGTCCTTCGGGGCGCATGGCATCCGTTGTGACAACCCGGACGAGCTCGACGCCAAGATCGGCGAGATGATCGAGACGCCGCGCGCGGTCATCTTCGACTGCCGGGTCGCGCAGGAAGAAAACTGCTTCCCGATGATCCCCTCTGGTGCGGCGCACTACGAGATGTTGCTGGGTCCGGACGACAAGGCCGATAAGCCTGTGTCCGAGAAGGGGATGGTTCTGGTCTAAAGTGCCGTCGTACGGCAATTGAGGATGCCTGGCGGGCCGAGGGTGCCGGGCTTGAGAGGGAACGCATGACGCGGGAGATCGAAAAGCGGATATTCGCCGTGCTGGTCGACAACGAGCCGGGTGTCCTGGCGCGGGTCATCGGCCTTTTCTCCGGGCGCGGCTACAACATCGAAAGC
>JBFELD010000104.1:0-7870 GCA_041552375.1 Kiloniellaceae bacterium
AAGGCAGGGCCCAATACAGCGGCCCTCTGCAGCGTCCGGCGCAGTTCTTCCGGCAGATGATCTGCCCGGGCGATGATCAGGCCGTTCAGCGCGCCCGGTATCTGCTTGGCGAAGTCGGGCTCGAACTCGCCGTGGACGGTGGAGACGTTGACGCCGACCTTCTCGAACACCCGCCCGCGCATGACGGACATGACACCGCCTCCGCCGCCGGGGCGCTCCCAGGTTTTGCGCTCGAAGCGGCCAACCGGCAGATCGGCGAACCGCTGGGCGTTGTCTCCTCGAAGGGCATTCTCGAGCCCTTCGAAGGCGTCGCAAATGAGATCCCTCAGCTCTTCGAACCAAGCTTGGGCGCGGGCCTTGCGGTCTGACGGTGACGGGCTCATGTGGTGATGTTTCCTGGATCGACGGGTCGAAAAACATGCGGCAAAGATGCGGTCTTCGACCCAAAGTGCAAGGCTCTTTCGGTCTCGGGATCAGGAAGGTTCCTCGAGCGAGGCATAGCCCCCGGTCTGGCGGAGCGCCTCACCCACCACAATCGCGGCGGCCTGGGCGACGTTCAGGGACCGCAGACCGCGCCGCATGGGAATGACCAGCCGGGCGTCGGCGGCCCGGTGCACGGTCTCGGGCACGCCGGCGGACTCGCGCCCGACCATAAGAGTATCCTCCGGGCGGAAGCGAAACTGCCAGTAAGGCTGCTCGGCAGCCGTGGTCAGCAGGATCAGTCGGCTCTTGCGTTCGGCTTCGTAGGCGTCCCAAGAGTTATGCCGTTGCCAGCGCACATCTTGCAGGTAGTCGAGGCCGGCCCGTTTCAGCCGCCGGTCGCCGAGAATGAAGCCGCAGGGCTCGATAATATCGGCTTCGAGACCCAAGCAGGCGCACAAGCGCAAGAGTGCGCCACAGTTCTGGGGGATATCGGGTTGAAAGAGTGCTAGTCGCATGGCGGTCAATTCCCTGGGGCGATGAACGGATCGGACTTTGCCTTTCGGCGATTTTTCCTCTATACCCCTCCTCCGTAAAAATGGGGACTGAATGCTCCGTGCGGCGGGGTGGCGAAACAGAGGCGCTGACAAGAGGTTGGGGACCACTTACAGTGAGCTTATGGGTGAGTTCGGGCCGTTCGGCCGCTTCGTCACGGGCATGACTGAGGGGACCTAAACATATGGCAGAAAGCGCGATAGCGGCGCAATCCGGCGAACCAGGCGGAGGCCGGCGTGATTTTCTCTATTTGACAGCCGGCGCGATGGGCGCTGTCGCGGTGGGCGCGGTTGCTTGGCCGATCATCGATTCGATGAATCCCTCGGCCGACGTGCTGGCCCTCGCCTCGATCGAGGTCGATCTCTCGCAGGTCGAGGAAGGTCAGCGCATCACCGTGACCTGGCGCGGCAAGCCGGTCTTCATCGACAATCGCACGGCCGAGCAGATCGATGCCGCGCGCGACGTGGACATGGGAACCCTCCCCGATCCGCAGAGCGATGCCGAGCGTGTCAAGGAAGGCCGGGACAACTGGCTGGTCATCGTCGGGGTGTGCACCCACCTGGGGTGCGTGCCTCTCGGCCAGAAAACCGGGCAGCCGCGCGGCGAATGGGCGGGGTGGTTCTGCCCTTGCCACGGCTCGCACTACGATACCTCCGGGCGGATCCGCAAGGGGCCGGCGCCGACCAACCTGCCGGTGCCGCCGTATGAGTTCACTTCCGACGACCAGATCGTCATCGGCTGACGGGACAGAGCACATGAACGGCATGAACAACCCGCTGGTCAAGTGGATCGATCACAGGCTTCCGATCTTCACCCTCATGAAAGCGGAGCTGACCGACTATCCAACGCCCCGCAACCTGAACTACTGGTGGAACTACGGCTCTCTGGCCGGCATCACGTTGATGATCATGATCGTCACCGGGATCATGCTGGCGATGCAGTATACGGCCCACGTCGACCATGCCTTCCAATCGACCGAGCGGATCATGCGGGACGTGAACTACGGCTGGCTGATCCGTTACATCCACACGAACGGCGGATCCTTCTTCTTCATCGTCGTCTATATCCATATCTTCCGTGGCCTCTATTACGGCTCCTACAAGCCGCCGCGCGAGCTTTTATGGATGCTGGGCGTCGTCATTCTGCTTTTGATGATGATGACCGCGTTCATGGGCTATGTCCTGCCCTGGGGACAGATGAGCTTCTGGGGGGCGACGGTCATCACCAATCTCTTCTCGGCGATACCCTGGGTCGGCGATGCGATCGTCACCTGGCTGTGGGGCGGCTTTTCGGTCGATAACCCGACGCTCAATCGCTTCTACTCGCTCCACTACCTCATGCCCTTCGTCATCGTGGCGGTGGTCGTTCTGCATCTCTGGGCGCTGCACCGCTTCGGGTCGAACAACCCATTGGGCATCGACGCCAAGGGACCGCAGGACAAGATCCCCTTCCATCCCTACTACACGGTCAAGGACCTCTACGGCCTGGCGGTCTTCCTCCTGGTCTATGCTGGCTTCGTCTTCTACGCGCCGAACTTCTTCGGCGAGCCCGACAACTACATTCCGGCCAATCCGCTCTCGACGCCGGCGCATATCGTGCCCGAATGGTACTTCCTGCCCTACTACGCGATCTTGCGGGCGATTCCTGACAAGCTACTCGGCGTTATCGCCATGTTCGCGTCGATCCTGGTTCTTTTCATCCTGCCGTGGCTCGACCGCTCTCCGGTGCGTTCCGGGCGGTTCCGGTCTTGGATGTTCAAGGTGACCTTCTGGATCTTCCTGGCTGATTGCGTCGTGCTTGGCGTGGTTGGGGCCTTTCCGCCGGAAGGCACCTGGCTGATCGTCGGGCGTCTGACGACGGCTTGGTATTTCCTCCATTTCCTTGTCATCCTGCCGGTGTTGAGCGTCGTGGAACGACCTAAGCCGTTGCCCTCTTCGATCTCCGAGGCGGTTCTAGGAGGCGGGCACAGCGCCGCCGGGGCCGCGGCCAAGCCGATGGAGAAGGCCTGATGGGTAAAATCTTTCTCACCGCCCTCGCCGCCGTCCTCGGGCTCGGCATTGCGACCGCCAAAGCCGCCGAAGGGGTCGAGATCCCCTCGCGCGACTGGTCGTTCACCGGGCCTTTCGGCAAGTTCGATCCGGCGGCCCGCCAGCGCGGTTTCCAGGTCTTCAAGGAAGTCTGCTCCGGATGTCATGCGCTCGAATACATCGCCTTCCGAAATCTGGCCGAGCTCGGTTACAACGAGGACGAGGTCAAGGCCATCGCCGCCGAGTTCACGGTGGTGGACGGCCCCGATGACGAGGGCGAGATGTTCGAGCGCGACGGCAAGCCCTCCGATTTCTGGCCCGCGCCGTTCCCCAACGATAAGGCGGCGGCCGCGGCCAACGGCGGCGCCGTGCCTCCGGATTTGTCGCTCATCACCAAGGCGCGCAAGAACGGTCACAACTATCTCTTCGCGCTCCTGATCGGGTACGAAGACCCGCCGGGCGATTTCGAGCTGCTGGAAGGCCTCAACTACAATAAGTACTTCCCCGGCCACCAGATCGCCATGGCGGCACCTTTGTCCGAAGACGCGGTCGAGTATGCCGATGGCACCGCGGCCACGGTCGAGCAGATGGCCCATGACTTGACCACCTTCCTCGCCTGGACGGCCGAGCCGGAGATGGAGGCGCGAAAGCAGATGGGTCTCAAGGTCATGATCTTCCTTGTGGTCTTCTCCATCGTGCTCTACGCGGTCAAGCGGAAGGTCTGGGCCGGCTTGCACTGATCGAGCGGCAAGTGATCGCCCCGGCCGTCGAAGGCCCCGTCGTTCCCGCGGGGCGTCTCCGGTCCACGGGTTCCGTGAGGACAAGACGATGACCCAGCCAGAGCCCGGGATCCCGCCTGTCGTCGGTGTCATTGGTGGCGGCGGGCTCTATGACATCCCCGGCTTGGAGAAGGGGGTCTGGCGGCGTGTCGAGAGCGCCTTCGGCGAGCCTTCCGACGAGCTGCTCTTCGGCGAAGTCGGCGGGCAGGCCGTGGTCTTTCTGCCCCGGCATGGTCGTGGACACAAGATCCCGCCCACGAAGTTGAACTTTCGCGCCAACATCGATGTCCTGAAACGTGCCGGTGTTACCGAGATCATATCGGTCTCCGCGGTTGGGTCGTTGAGGGAAGACCTGCCGCCGGGCACCTTCGTACTGGTCGATCAGTTCATCGATCGCACCTTTGCCCGGCAGAAGAGCTTCTTCGATACCGGGCTGGTGGCTCATGTCTCCATGGCCGAGCCGGTCTGCGGGCGCCTGGGCGACGTCCTGGCGGCCGGTGCTGGTCAGTCGGGCGTGGAGATGGTGCGCGGCGGCACGTATTTGGTCATGGAGGGCCCCCAGTTCTCCTCGAAGGCCGAATCGGCGCTCTATCGCCAGTGGGGATGCGATGTTATCGGTATGACCAACATGCCCGAGGCCAAGCTCGCCCGCGAGGCCGAGATCTGTTACGCGACGGTCGCCATGGTTACCGACTACGATTGTTGGCACCCCGATCATGATCACGTCACCGTCGATCAGGTGATCGGCACCCTCCTATCCAATGCGGAAAAGGCGAAGGATTTGATCGCCGCCGCGATCCCGCAAGCCAGCGTCCGCACCGGTCTTTGTGATAGGGGTTGCCACCGTGCTCTCGATTTCGCCTTGATCACGGCGCCGGAGGCGCGCGATCCTGCGATGGCGGGACGGCTCGACGCCGTCGCCGGGCGGGTGCTGGACGACTAGACTCGCGCCGCTTGAAGAGGGTTTCCGATGAAGGTTCAAGGCAAGGCCGTGCGTTCGATCGCCTTGGCGGATGACGGTTGGGCCGTCGAGGTCGTTGATCAGACCTTGTTGCCACATCGTTTCGAAGTTCGCCGGCTGGAGAGCCTCTCCGAGATGGCGGAGGCCATCACGACGATGGTCGTACGTGGCGCGCCGCTGATCGGTGCCAGCGCCGCCTACGGTCTGGCTCTGGCATTGCGGGAAGATCCATCCGACGCCGGGATGCGAGCCGCCACAGAGGCTCTGATGGCAACCCGGCCAACGGCGGTCAACCTCCGTTGGGCGGTCCAGGACATGACCGCGCGGTTGGCGGCCTTGCCGGCCGACGACCGAGCCGCAGCAGCCTATGCGCGCGCTGGCGCGCTCTGCGAGGAGGACGTGGCCATCAACCGGGCGATCGGGACCAACGGCGTGCGCCTGATCGAGATCGCCGCCGACCGCAAGACCGGGGACGAACCGGTGAATGTCCTGACCCACTGTAACGCCGGATGGTTGGCCACGGTGGATTGGGGCACCGCCTTGGCACCGGTCTACATGGCGCATGGTAACGGCATTCCGGTGCATGTCTGGGTCGACGAGACCCGGCCGAGAAACCAGGGTTCCGGGCTGACCGCGTGGGAGCTCGGCCAACATGGGGTGCCCCACACCGTCATCGCGGATAACGCCGGCGGTCACTTGATGCAGCACGGTCGCGTCGATCTTTGCATTACGGGAACAGACCGGACGACGGCTGCCGGAGATGTCTGTAACAAGGTCGGCACCTATCTGAAGGCACTCGCCGCCGACGCCAACCAGGTCCCGTTCTATGTCGCTCTGCCGGGTCCGACGATAGACTGGGCCCTCGACGACGGCTTCGCTATTCCGATCGAGGAGCGGGCCAGCAGCGAGGTGTCCCAGGTCACCGGCATGACCGCCGACGGCCGCATCGAGTCGGTGCGCGTGACACCGCCGGACAGCCCGGCGGCGAACTATGCTTTCGATGTGACCCCGGCGCGGTTGGTCTCGGCCCTGGTCACCGAGAGGGGGGTTTGTCCCGCCTCCAAAGAGGGCCTTTTGTCGCTCTATCCGGAGCGGCGCGGGGATTGAGGGTCCTTAGACGTTGAAGCGGAAGTGGAAGACGTCGCCGTCGCGCGCGACGTAATCCCGGCCTTCCACGCGCATCTTTCCGGCATCTTTGGCACCTTGCTCGCCGCCGCAGGCGATGAAGTCATCGTAGGCGATGGTCTCGGCGCGGATGAAGCCGCGTTCGAAGTCGCTGTGGATGCGCCCGGCCGCCTCGGGCGCCTTGGCGCCGCGCCGGACGGTCCAGGCCCGTGCCTCCTTCGGGCCGGCGGTAAAGAAGGTGATCAGGTCGAGCAGGTCGTAGCCGGTGCGGATGACGTGGCTGAGCCCGGTCTCTTCGAGACCGAGCTCGGCCAGAAAGGCGCGCTGTTCATCGACCTCGCCGAGGCTCGCCACCTCGGCCTCGATGGCTGCGGATATGATGACGAATCCGGCGCCCTCCGCGGCCGCCTTGTCGGCGACCTGTGCCGAGAGCGTGTTTCCATCGGCCGCATCGGCCTCGTCGACGTTGGCGATGTAGAGCATGGGCTTGGCGGTCAGGAGGTTGAGCTGGCGAAACTGGGGTGCCATCTCCGCGGTCAGCTGGGCCAGACGGGCGGGCCGGCCCTCGCGCAGGACCGTGGCGGCCGCATCCAGGACGGCGAGGCGGGCCTTGGCCTCTTTATCGCCGCCACGCGCGCGCTTGACGCAGCTCTCGAGCTGGCGCTCCACCGACTCGAGATCGGCCAGCATGAGCTCGGTTTCCACCGTCTCGGCATCGCGCAAGGGGTCGACCGACCCTTCGACATGAGCTGCCTCACCGGCAAAGCAGCGCAGCACCTGGGCGATGACCTCGACCTCGCGGATGTGGGCGAGGAACTTGTTGCCCAGGCCCTCGCCTTTCGATGCGCCCCGCACCAGACCCGCGATATCCACGAACTCCAGAAATGTCGGGATGGTCTTGGCCGATTTGGCCAATGCGGAAATCTTCTCCAGCCGGTCGTCCGGGACCGGCACGCGCCCGACATTGGGCTCGATCGTGCAAAAGGGATAGTTGGCCGCCTCCGCTGCCGCCGATTGCGTCAAGGCGTTGAAGAGCGTGGACTTGCCGACGTTCGGCAAGCCGACGATACCACAATTGAAACCCATTACCGGTCCTCGTCCGACGGCTTGGCGGCCGGCGCCTTGCTGGCCTTCGGGGGTTGGGTCAGGAAGGCCACACGCGACATGAAGCCTTCTTGGTCATCGGCGATGAGCCGTGGCAGTTCCTCAGCCACCGCGGCCAACAGGGGATCGACCCAAGCGCTGTCGGCTTTCGCGAAGTCCTTCAGCACGTAGTCATGCACCAGATCCTTGTCGCCGGGGTGGCCGATGCCGAGGCGCACGCGCCAATAGTCGCGGCCGATATGGGCATCGATCGACCGCAAACCGTTGTGCCCGCCGTGGCCGCCTCCTCGCTTGACCCTCAGCTTGCCGGGCGCCAGGTCGAGGTCGTCATGCAGCACGATGATCTGGCCGAGGTCGAGCTTGTAATAGCGGGCAACCTCGCCCAATGCGCGGCCGGAGTGGTTCATGTAGGTTTGCGGCTTGAGGCAAAGCACCTTGTCCTTGCCCACCCGACCCTCGGCAATGTCACTTTGGAGGCGCCTGCGCCACGGACCGAGTCCATGGCGGCGGACGATTTCCTCCACCGCCATGAAGCCGATGTTGTGCCGATTGCGCGCATAGCGCGGACCGGGATTGCCGAGACCGGCGAGTAGCAGCATGACAAAGCCCCGAGACGCGGGCGAGAAAAGGGGCTCTTAGTCCTCGGAGGGCTTTTCCTCTCCGGATTCCTCGGCACCCTCTTCGCCTTCGGCCTCGCCCTCGACGCCCTCGAACTCTTCCTCTTCGCCTTCGGCCTCTTCTTCCTCTTCCGTGTGGACCACGGGAGCGGCGATGGTGGCGATAGTGAAGTCGCGGTCGGAGATAGTCGGCTCAACGCCGTCGGGCAAAGCGACCTGCGAGATGTGGATGCCGTCGCCGAAATCGTAATCGGTAAGGTCGATCTCGATCTCATGCGGGAT
>JBFELD010000105.1:0-7848 GCA_041552375.1 Kiloniellaceae bacterium
CGCGCCCTCTTCGGCCGCATGGAGTTGACGGAGCCCGAGGTCAATACCCTGCACGGCATCGTCTCGGCCCTGGGCTTACGCCGGCGTGGGGAGGGCGACTAGGGCAACTAAGGCGAGGAGAGCGCAGCCGCGGCACGGGCGCGGCGAAAGCCGATCCAGGAATGCGCCATCAGGGTCGTCAGGACGATGGCGCCGCCGACGAAAGTCATCGCGGGCGGCACTTCGCTCAGTACCAGCCAGACCCACAGCGGCCCGAGGGCCGTTTCGAGCAGGAAGATAAGACTTACCTCCGGCGCGCTGATGTAGCGCGGGCCGAGCGAGACCAGGGCGCTGGCGATCGGCACCACCAGCAAGCCCATGATCAGCAGATAGACCAGGCGCATCCCCTCGACCATGACGGGTATCGTCACGACGAGCCCAAGGCCGGCCGCCATGATCCCGGCGATGGCCAGGCACGGCACCATGTTGGTCTCGCGTCGATGCCGAAAGATCGTGAACTTGCCGCCCAGGGTCGCCGCCGTCACCAGGGCGGCGGCGTCGCCCAAAAGCGCGCCTTGGCCCCAGCTTTCGGAGACCATGACGGCCACTCCCGAGATCGCCGCCGCGATCGCGAGCACGGTCCGTCTGGCGATGCGCTCGCGCAGCAGGGCGAAGCTGAAGATAGCGGCGAAGAAGGGGGCGGTGGCGATGATGACCAGGGTATTGGCGACGCTGGTGTGCTGTAGGGCGACGAGAAATCCGAGCGTCGTCAGAGTGAAAAGGGCGGCGGCAATCACACCGCCCCACCCGATGGCGCGGCAACGGCGCAGCGTCTCGCCACGATAGATCAGCGCCAGAATTACCATGATCCCCACGGCCTGCAGCAGCCCGCGCCAGACCATCATCGACCAGGGATCGATGGCGACCAGGCGAATCAAAAGCGTATCGGGGGTGATCACCAACACCCCGAGGGTGGTCAGCAGCAATCCCTTGCTATGGTCCGACAGCCGTTCCATCGCGCCTCTCGCCTTCCCGGCTCTGGCCGTAGCATGGCGCGGGCCCGGCCGGCAACACTCGTGTCCCGTTTCAGAAGTTCGCATTGTTTTTGGCAAGCGCCCGACGAACTTCTGATTCGATAAGGACACGAGCGACTCCATGATCCTAGTGTGGTTTATGGATTTAAAGCCCCTTAGGCGAGTCGGCCCCAAAAGTGAGGAGGAGCTTCAAATCCACCACACGACGGATTGCTTTCTCTTTGACATTGCCTGACATCGGACTATAGTCCCGGCCCGATCATTCCCGGGAATGTGGGCATGGGCCAAGTCTCATGACCCCGCCTTTGCAGAGCGCTTAGGACTACCGGGACAAAAGGCTGGGTCGGCGCGGTTGAGCCGGCGGCAAGCCATAACAAGGAGAAATGCGATGTCGAAGCGTGCGACGTCCAAGTACAAGATCGACCGGCGCCTGGGATGCAATCTCTGGGGTCGGCCCAAGTCCCCCTACAATCGCCGTGAATACGGCCCCGGCGAGCACGGCCAACGCCGGCGCAAGCCGACCGATTTCGGCATTCAGCTTCAAGCCAAGCAGAGACTGAAGGGTTATTACGGCAGCATCGGCGAAAAGCAGTTCCATCGCTACTATGTCGAGGCCTCGCGCCGCCGCGGTGATACCGGCGAGAAGCTGATCGAGCTGTTGGAGCGCCGCCTGGATGCGGTGATCTACCGCGCCAAGTTCGTGCCCACCGTCTTCGCCGCCCGTCAGTTCGTCAACCACGGCCATGTCACGGTCAATGGCAAGCGGGTCGACATTCCCTCCTATCAGGTCAAGGACGGCGACGTGGTGCAGGTCAAGGCGCGCAGCCGCGAGCTGCCGATCGTCCTGCAGGGGATCGAGTCGGCCGAGCGCGAGGTGCCGGACTACATCGACGTCAACTATAAGCAGATGTCAGCGACCTACATCCGCGGACCGAAGCTGACCGACGTGCCCTATCCGGTGAAGATGGAGCCGAACCTCGTCATCGAGTACTACTCGCTCTGATTTCGCTTCCACCGCACGCCGCTTGACGGCGGCGCGAAGCGTGGCGGCATTGTGGTCCGAGTGTATGAGTGCGTGCGACCATGGTATTCGATGGACCGAAAGGCACTGAGAGAACGATCGGTACCCTATTCGGGCTGTGGCCGGATCGCACGAACCGGGATGCCCTCATAGCGGCGGCAAGATTCGCCCAATACCTGGCCTTCTATCTATCATTCTCATTCGCGCTTAGCGTCGTCCTTCGTTACGGGTCGGGCGGCGGTCTCATCGGATACATGGCCGAGGACGTGATCGCCCTCATCGTGCTGGATGTCGTTTTCGTCTTTCTGGCGGTGGCCTTCTGGTGGCTCGGCCTGCGGGTCAGGGCCGGGCGGCTCGGCGCGGTTCCGGTGGTTTGTGGCTGGGTGCTGATCGAGATGGTTGCCAGAGTCATTTTGATGATCCCAGGCCTGGGTACCGTCATGAGCATCGTCGCCGGACTGGTGGCGGTCTGTTCGCTGAGAGGATGGTGGCTCGCCCGGCAGAATGCTAAGGCCGGGATCGAGTAAGCCTAGCCAGCAACCTCCTCAACCCCTCTCACACCGCCGGCACAGCAAATGCAGCATCACCAGCCCCACGGTGGCGGCGAGGTGGGCGGTCATGCCGGCCGGGTCGAGAGGTGGGGTGACGGTGTTGATGTCGAAGGCGGCGAACTCCAGGCCGTCCAGGGACTGCAGGATGTCGAGCCCCTCGCGGGCCGAGATCCCGCCCCAGGTGGGGTCGCAGACGCCGGGGGCCGCCGCGGGGTCAAAAAAATCCATATCCCAGCAGAGATAGACCGGCCCCTGGCCGGCCAAGGTCCCGCGGACCTCGTCCAGAACGTCCTCGATGCCGCGGCCGCGCAGTCCGTCATCGTCGATGATGCGGTAGCCCAGCCCCCTTCCGAAGTCGAGCACATCCGGGACCGAGGAGGGGCCGCGCGCGCCGATGTGGAAGGAGCGTTCGACCTGGAGCAAACCTTCCTCGGCGGCGCGGGTGAAGGTCGTGGCCGTGGTGTGCCGGTCAGGCCCCGAGCGCGGCGGCGGGTAGGCGTCAGTGTGAGCGTCGAAATGGAGAACGGGCAGGGGGCCTTTGGCCGCCTTCAGCGCGCGCAGTTGCGGCAGCGTCACCGAGCCGTCGCCGCCGAAGGTGAGCGGCACGGCACCGGCCGCGAGGATGGGGCCGAGCGCGTCCTCTATGGCGGCGAAGGAGGGCTCGATTCGGCCGGGCGTCACGGCTGCGTCGCCGCAGTCGACCAAGCCTAGATCATGCAAAGCGTTTGCCGTGGACAAGGGCGGGTAGTAGGGCCCCAGGGTCAGGGACTGCTGACGGATTGCCGCCGGCCCGTGGCGGGCGCCGATGCGCGTTGCACTGACCCCGCAGTCGAAGGGTAGGCCGAGGACCGCGGCCTTCGCTCCGGACGGGTCATCGCTATAGGGAGCGCCGAGAAAGCCGGCGTTGCCCATGGATCGACGCCTCAGGCGGCGGTCTCGGTATGGATGTCCTTTTCGCGCAGCAGGTCCTGCAGCTCGCCCGATTGGAACATCTCGCGCACGATGTCGCAGCCACCGACGAACTCGCCCTTGACGTAAAGCTGCGGGATCGTCGGCCAGTTGCTGAAGTCCTTGACGCCCTGGCGGATGCCGGGGTCCGGCAGCACATCCACACCCTTGAATTTAACGCCCAGGTGGGACAGCACCTGCACCACCGTGGCCGAGAATCCACACTGCGGGAAGACCGGCGAGCCTTTCATGAAGAGCACCACCTCGTTGTCTTCCAGTTCCTGCTTTATGCGTTGCGCGATCGGATCATCCATCTCTCGGGTTCCATCCTGATGCCTGGTTTTCGGTTGTCGCGGCGCCGCCCTCAGGCGTCCGCCGGGATCGAGGTCTGTAGAGCCAGTGCGTGCAGCTCGTTGCCCATGCGCCCCTTCAAGGCCTGATAGACCATCTGATGTTGCTGCACGCGGGTCTTGCCCGCGAAGGCGTTGGAGACGACATAGGCCGCATAGTGATCGCCGTCGCCGCGCAGGTCCTCGATGGTAACGTTGGCGTCGGGCAGGGCTTCCTTGATGAGCGCCTCGATCTCGGCTGGGTTCATGGGCATCGCCGTACCTTCCATCCCTCGCTTCGCGGTCTTGACCGCATGTCGCCGCTTAGGCGATCCGTTCCATATAGGCCGGCAGCCAACCCTCGTGGGCGCGACGAAGCTCGTCGAGAGATATGGGCTGCCCCCCCGGCAGATCCAAGCTCTCACCACCCGTTCGCCCGATCACCACCGCGGATACGCCCGCACCGTGAGCTGCCTCGCAGAAGGCCTCGCCGTCTTTTACCGTGACAAGATAGCGTGCCTGGTCCTCTCCGAACAACCATGCGTGCAGTGGGGGATTGTCTCCGGCTGGACGAGCAAGCGTCGCGCCGATATCGCCGGCCAAGGCCATCTCTGCCAAGGCGACCGCCAGACCGCCGTCGGCGAGGTCGTGGCAGGCGCTGAGCGCCCCGTCGCGAATCTGTACACGGACGAACTCACCGTTGCGGCGCTCGGCGGCGAGATCGACCGGCGGCGGCGCTCCGTCGCGGCGGCCCAGAACATCGCGAAGGTAGAGCGACGCGCCAAGGTGGCCCGTCGTCTCGCCCACCAGGACGATGGCCTCTCCGGCTTGTTTGAGGGCGTTGTCGATGCGCGTGCGCGCATCGTCGATCAGTCCGACACCGCCGATCACCGGGGTCGGCAGGATCGCCTTGCCCTCGGTCTCGTTGTAGAGGGAGACGTTGCCCGACACCACGGGGTAGTCGAGCGCCTCGCAGGCCTCGCGCATACCCTCGATGCAGCCGACGAGCTGGCCCATGATCTCGGGCCGTTCGGGATTGCCGAAGTTGAGATTGTCGGTCAGCGCCAATGGTCTCGCGCCCACGGCGGTCAAGTTACGCCAGGACTCGGCGACCGCCTGGGCGCCGCCGCGCCGCGGGTCCGCTTCGCAATAGCGGGGCGTGCAATCGCTGGTCATAGCAAGGGCGCGCCCGCTGCCGTGGACCCGGACTACGGCGGCATCGCCCCCCGGCCGGCCGATGGTATCGGCC
The DNA here is from genome assembly GCA_041552375.1 of Kiloniellaceae bacterium. GTDB lineage: Bacteria > Pseudomonadota > Alphaproteobacteria > Kiloniellales > Kiloniellaceae > JAJFGK01. The sequence goes on from JBFELD010000105.1 coordinate 5,112, forward strand.
ATGACCATGTGATCGTACTGTTCCCAGATCCAGCGCTTGCCGCTGAGGTCGGGTGTGGCCATCAAGCGCAGGAGGGCGTCGCCCGCGTCCTCGGGTGCCGGCACATCATCGGCGGCGATCTCCGGACGGGCCGGCGACGGCGTATGGGGGCGGTCGTATTCCGGCGACGCCTCGGCCAGCGGGTCGATCGGCAGGTCGCCGACCACCTCGCCGTTCATCTTGATCACCATGCGCCCGCTGTCGGTCAGATGACCGACGACGGCGACATCGAGGTCCCACTTCTCGAAGATGCGCCGGGCGAGATCCTGCTTGCCGGGCTGGAGCACCATCAACATGCGCTCCTGACTCTCGGAAAGCATCATCTCGTAGGGCGTCATGCCGTCCTCCCGGCAGGGGACCTTCTCCAGGTCCAACTCCACACCGGCCCCGCCCTTGGAGGCCATTTCGAAGGACGAGCAGGTGAGGCCGGCCGCCCCCATGTCCTGGATGCCGATGATGGCATCGGTCGCCATCAGCTCCAGACAGGCCTCGATCAGCAGCTTCTCGGTGAAGGGATCACCCACCTGGACGGTGGGGCGCTTTTCCTCCGTGCCCTCGGCGAACTCGGCCGAAGCCATGGTTGCGCCGTGGATGCCGTCGCGGCCGGTCTTGGAGCCGGCATAGACGATCGGATAGCCGGCGCCGGCCGCGGCCGAATAGAAAATCCGGTCGGCCTTCGCCAACCCCACGGTCATGGCGTTGACGAGGATGTTGCCGTTGTAGGCGGGATCGAAATTCACCTCGCCGCCAACGGTCGGAACGCCGACGCAGTTGCCGTAGCCGCCGATGCCGGCGACGACCCCGGCGACCAGATGGCGGGTTTTCGGATGTGCCGGATCGCCGAAGCGAAGGGCGTTGAGGTTGGCGATAGGACGCGCGCCCATGGTGAAGACGTCGCGCAGGATGCCGCCCACGCCGGTCGCCGCTCCCTGGTAGGGTTCGATGAAGCTGGGGTGGTTGTGGCTTTCCATCTTGAAGACGGCGGCATAACCCTCGCCGATGTCGATCACCCCGGCGTTCTCGCCGGGTCCGCAGATCACATGCGGGGCCTGGGTCGGCAGGGTCTTGAGCCACTTTTTCGAGGACTTGTAGGAGCAGTGCTCGGACCACATGACCGAGAAGATGCCCAGCTCCAGCAGGTTGGGTTCGCGCCCCAGGATCTCCAGGATGCGGGCGTATTCGTCCTCGTCCAAGCCGTGTTCGGCAACCGCTTGGGGTGTAACCTGTGGTCCCGATGCGGCCAAGCTCACGACAGGGCCTCCACCAGGGCGTCGAAGATCCCACGCCCGTCGTTGCCGCTTAGCGCCGGGTCCGCGAGACGTTCGGGATGGGGCATCATGCCGAGCACGGTCTTGGATTCGTTGAAGACGCCTGCGATGTTACGAGCCGAGCCGTTGGGGTTCGCGTTCTCGATGGCCGCTCCCTTCGGATCGCAGTAACGCAGCGCGATCTGGCCCATCTCCTCCATCCGGTCGAGGGTCGCCTCATCCGCGAAGTAGTTGCCATCGTGGTGCGCGATGGGGATGCGCAGTGTCTGGCCGCTTTCGTAACGGGCGGTAAAGAGGCTCTGCGCCGTCTCGACCCGGACGTGGATGTCCTTGCAGATGTACTTGAGGTCGGCGTTGCGCATCAGTACGCCGGGCAGCAGTCCCGATTCGGTCAGCACCTGAAAGCCGTTGCAGATACCCAAGGTCGGGACGCCGTTCTCCGCCCGGTGTATGATCTCCCTCATGACGGGGGAGTTGGCGGCCATTGCCCCCGAGCGAAGATAATCACCATAAGAAAATCCGCCGGGCAGGACGATCAGATCCACCGTCTCGAAGGACGTCTCCTTGTGCCAGACCATGATTGGATCCGATCCCATCGACTGGCCGAGCGCGACCATGACGTCGCGGTCGCAGTTCGAACCGGGAAAGACGATGACGGCGGCTTTCATCTGGGATCGAGCCTCCCGAAGGTGTCTGGCTGGGCGGCGCGCTCTCGCCGGACAGCATAGGCAAGCGGTATCTCTGGAGGTCGGGCTCGGGTGTTGAAAGAGCGGATGATCACCATGCTCCAGCCGTCAGGTCTCCAACTCGATGGTGTAGTTCTCAATCACCGTGTTGGCGAGCAGTTTGCGGCACATGGCCTCGACGCTTTCGCGCGCCTTATCCGGATCCTCCTCCGCAAGCGTGAATTCGATCACCTTGCCCTGGCGGACGTCGCCAACACCCGCGAATCCCAATCCGGACAAGGCGACCTCGATGGCCTTGCCCTGGGGATCCAGGACCCCAGACTTGAGCGTGACGTGAACGCGTGCCTTCAAGGGTGCAACTCCGAAGCCGGAAACGGCAGAGTTGGCGGAACTTAACTTCACCATTCCAGGCTGACAAGCCTTCTCCCGGGTATTTGGATAGGGCGCGGGCTCATCCCCCACATTTCCGCTCCCCATCGCACCGATTGTGGCAACGACATAGGGCACGAGGAAGGTCAGAACCAGCTTGGTCCAGTCGATCGCTTGACCGGCAAGAATGGAGTCGCCCTGATTGATCGCCGTGAGGATTGGCCCGACGACGAGGGCGATCATGGCGGACCGTCTTGGCACCCCATTGGCGAAACAGGCTTTCAGCCAAGGCATGCGGCCCATGAAAAGCACTTTCTCCGTCGGGAAACTCGCCGCTTATTCGGCGGGGTCACTGCATAAGCTTGGGGCCCTTCA
>JBFELD010000106.1:0-7820 GCA_041552375.1 Kiloniellaceae bacterium
CTGGATGCCGTCAGCCCGCCGATCCTGACCGATGTCTCGGACAAGGATGGCAACAGCGTGCCCGGGCTCCTGCATGGCGGAAAGACCGGCCACGTCTACGTGCACGATCGTCGTGACTGCAACCTCATCCGCTTTTCCGAGGCGATGGTGCCGCAGGAGAATATGTGGGTTCTCCCGACCAAGGAGGGTGCCCGCATGCTTCCCGGCGCCAACGGTGGCGTCGAGTGGTCGCCGATGGCGATCAATCCGAACCATCGCTTGACCTACGCCATAAACCTGCATCAACCCATGACCTACCACGTCGAGAGCACGCCCTATCCCGAGGGCAAGCTCTGGTTGGGCGGTGCCTTCAAATCGATCCCGGGCGAGGAGCAGTGGGGTAACGTCACCGCCGTCGACTACGACACCGGCATGATCCGCTGGAAGGTCAAGACCGAGCAGCCAATGATCGGTGGTGTCCTGGCGACGGCCGGCGGCCTCGTCTTCACCGGAGAGGGCAACGGCCAGTTCAAGGCCTATGATGCCGAGACCGGGGCGGTTCTCTGGAACTTCCAAGCCGGTGCCGGCGTCAACGCGCCGCCCTCCTCCTATACAGTCGACGGCAAGCAGTACATCGTCGTCGCGGCGGGCGGCAACACACAGCTCAACTTCAAGCGCGGGAACAACATCATCGCCTTCACCTTGGCGGACTGATCACGGAGGCTCCCATGGGGGCCATGCCGAGAGGCTTGGCCCCTTTTTTCTGCCCTTCCTTCAAGCTGGACCTTAAACGGAAAAAGATGACCTCTTGTCCGATGCCCTCCCTTCGTCTCGCGTGGAGCCTGTCGGCAGCCCTCGCCTTTCTTATTATCTGGCGAGCGCAAGCAGATGCTGCGGACCTCAACGAAACGATCGAATTCTGTACCGCCTGCCACGGCGAAGCCGGCCTACCCATCGAACCGGACATCCCCATCATCTGGGGGCAGGAGTTCTATTACCTCTATGTTCAGCTCAAAGACTACAAGGCCGGGCGGCGCGAGAACGAAATCATGCAAGAGATCGTCGCCAACCTCGAGAAAACGGATATGCAAGCCCTGGCCCAGCATTTCTCCGAGCAGACCTGGCCGCGGATCGGATTTCGCGCCGAGGACGCGGACCGCGCCAAAGGCGCCTCGGCAACCTCGGCCGGGCTCTGCACGCAGTGCCATCTCGGCGGCTATGAGGGTGAAAGTCGCAATCCGAGGCTGTCAGGCCAGCAACCCGCCTATCTCGAACGCACCATGCTCGAGTTCAAGAGCAAGATCCGGATGAATTCTCCGGCCAAGAGCTCTCTCATGGCAGCCTACGAAGACGACGACATCACTGCCATGGCCCGCTATCTCGCGGGCTTCTAGGGCGCTTCCAGCAGAGCGCGAACCGCCGCGTTGCCCGCCAGTTCAGCCGCCGTTTTCCCCTTCAGTCCGCGCGTTGTCGGGTCCGCACCGGTGGCTAGCAGCAGCGAGACGATTTCCTCATGTCCCCGCTCGGCCGCGATCATGAGAGCGGTCCAGCCGCGGTCGTCCGTGAGGCTGACATCGGCTCCGTGTTCGATCAGCCGGCGCACGGCCGCCTCGCCTTCGGTCGCCGGTACATCGTTGGTGTGTCCCGCCGCCCACATCAGTGCCGTCAGGTTGTTGCCGTAGCGCGCATCGACCGCCACGCCGGCGTCGAGAAGCATGTCGAGAATGTCGCCATATCCCTTTCCGGCGGCGTAAATCATCGCCGCCTTGCCGGTCAGGTCCTGACCGCCGGGGTCAGCACCGGCCGCGAGCAGCATTTCGGCGATTCGGCCGTTGCCGTTGTAGGCGGCGGTGATCAAAGCCGTCACGCCGCGTCTGGTCCTGATGTTCGGGTCAGCGCCCGCGGCCAGCAGTACCTTGGCCGTCCGCCGGCGGTTCATGGTCACCGCCTGCAGGAGAGCGCTGCCGCCGGCCAAGTTGCGATGATGCAGGTCGGCGTCGGCGTCCAGAAGAAACCGCACGGTCTTGGTCTCACCGGCTCGCGCCGCGAGCAGAAGCGCCGTGTTGCCGGAGCGGTCCCGCGCCTCGATCGAAGCGCCCTCGTCGATGAACCGCTGTACAAGTTCCAAGCAACCTCTACTTGCGGCATCGAAGAGCAGAAAGTTCAGCGTGCGGCCGTTCATCTGAGCACCGCTGACCAGATGGCGCTGCCGGATAGCTTCACAAACGACCTGTTGTTCACCGTAGCCCGCAGCCAACTGCCGAGACGACATATTCTCGGAGGCGCCTCTAGCCCCGTTCGGCCCCGTCAGCGCGCAGAGCAGAGCGAAAACGAGGGCGAAGCCTATCGGGCGAATAAATGGGGCCATCCGGCGCGGCGCTCCGGCAGATTAGGAGGATTATTCTATGCGCCAGCCTCTCGGCATCGCAAGTTTCAGTAGCACAGGAAGGCAACGGTAAATTAGGAGTTCGATAGCAAGATCCGTCGATCGTCGGCCCCCTTTATTGACGGCCCTCACGGGTGAGAAATGACGATCCGGGAACGAATTCCAGCCGAACTCGCGGTCTTCGCGTTGCTCATGTGCGCGCTAGCCGTCAATGGTTATCCGTTTCTCCATGCGGACTCTCTATCCTACATGGGTCTGGACCCGACCTTTACGCGATCGCCGGTCCTCGCCTTCGTCACCCGGCCCCTTTTCCTTCTTGTTGGGGTTTGGGGCTCGGCCCTGCTTCAAGCCGCGATCGGCAGCGTTCTGATCGTCGCGGTCGCACGCCGAATATCCAGCGGGACGATGCTGCCTCAACTTTTCCTGGCGGCATTGATATCGGGCCTTCCGCTTCTCACAGGACAGATATTGGCGGACGTTTGGCTGCTGTTCGGCGTATTGGCGATCTACCTGATCGCCACCGGATGGAGGGGACCGGTCGGGATTTGCGTCGTCGCTCTGTGCATGGCGGCCCACTATGGCAATTTCCTGGTTCTGCCACCGCTCATGGGTCTCGCCCTATGGCTGATCGGCGCTCAAGGGTGGGTGACCAGCTTGCTGCGAAGCGCGGCGACCGTTGTTCTCGCGGTCCTGATCGTCATGTCGGCCAACCTTTTTTGGGGCGCGCCGAAACTCTTTGGCTCGTCACAGCCATACTCTTGGTTGGGGGCGAAAATCATCTACAAGATGCCGGAGGTTCTGGAGGCCTATTGCTTGCCGGATCCGCCGCCGGCTCTGTGCCGCTTTCACGAGACCTTCGATTTCATCCGGGCCAACGGCGGCGCGCACCACATCATTTGGGACGACCGCTCGCCTCGCAAGGACCCCGCCTTCGGGCCCGAGGCTTTCGAGGCGGCGAGCCGTGAGCTGACGTTGCTGAGCTTGCATTACCCCATCGCACATCTTGAGGCGGTCCTCGCGGACGTCGCACTCTTGATGCGAGGCCCCTGGTTTCTCTATGGCTACGATTTATCGCGGGACCTCACCGGCCCGATCGCCGAGCACCTTCCGCGCCAGCTTTCCGATTTCCAAGCTGGCTTGCAAGCCCGGCTCGGAGGTTTCGATCCGCAAAGCGCCGTCTCCCTATTCATGGGCCGGTTGGTCGGCTTTCTTCTGGTCGCGGGCCTGTTGCTGCTGGTCTTGTTGCTGCGGCGGCCGGCAACGCCGAAGGCCCTGATCTCCTTCGGGCTTTACGCCTATCTCGCCCTCCTCATCAACGACCTCGTCTTCGCAGCCATCTCCGGCCCCTATCCGAGATACCATTATCGCCTCGTCTTCCCACCACTCCTCTTCGTGACCGCGGCCGCGGCCCACTGGTTCCAGGTTCAGCGTTCGGCTCGGATCGAGGCTCTCAGCGACCCTCATTGATGGCTTGAGAGTACAGATTTAGGGATTGTCGGTATCTCGTAAAATATCTCTTATAAATTGTCTGTCGTTGAATTTCTTATTCCAATGGAGCTGGGCCGGCCCTCAGATCGACGCACGAGGCCATTGGCGTGACGTGATCATATCACCCTGGTCGTAACACCGATATTGTTAAGCTGGCGACCATTCTCGATTATGCAACGATGATCGAGGTGATGAGGCTGTGTCATGTCTGACTGGACTACAACTTAAAAATGATATATGATCATAGGAAATTCTATAAATACGGTATCATTGCGCTTGCTTACCAGGTGGGCGGCATCCTTCCCGCGTTACGATCCGCTCCCGCACGGTCACCCGTGAACTCTCGCGAGTGTCGAAAATGAGCCGCAAAGGATTCAGGATACTTGTCATCATGCTCGCCGTGGCGGTCAGTCCGTTGGCGGTGACGCCGAGCATGGCCGATGATGAGGCAACACCCGTCAAGATCGCGGTCGAGCCCAGCTCGCAAAAAGTCCTGGTCGGCGGTCAGGTCAAGGTCAACCTCGTCCTCCAAAACGCGAGAAACAAGGTCGCCAAAGCGCCCAAGATGATGGACGTCATCGTCGAGTTCACCAGCCCGAGCGGGCAGCGAAATCAAACCAAGGTCGTCTTCAAGCCGCAGGAAACCTCCGCGACCATCACTCTTCCGGTGGAGCAATCGGGTGTCTTCTCGATTCATGCCAAACAGCCTGAGCTCCTCAACGACGACGCCTTCATCTTCGGCGTGAACCCGAAGCCAAGATCGATGCGTCCGAGCGAACGACGTGCGGCGACGATTGCCAGGACCCAAAGTGTCACCGCGAGCCGGGCCGAGGCGCCAAGTCCGGCCGCGGACGCACCCGATGCCGCGGTCGCCGCCGCCAAACCAGCCAAGGACCTCGCCATCTCGCCATCGGTGGATTTACGAGAGCTATCAGCCTCTCGCGCGCCGAGCGTGGCCGTCGCCCCGATGCCTCCCTCCGCCTCCGAAAGTTGGGTCGAGCTGCTCCACCGGCCGTCCCGCCGCTCTTGGCCAACGGGATCGACGCGGGATCCATCCATGCCTATCTCCAAGGCTCCGACAGCGGGGCGCCAAGCGACATAACGATCTATCTGTTCAACTCACAAGGACAGTTGCTACCGATCCCCCTGGTGATCAAGGCCGGTGAGGTCTTCGGCACATCCAACCTCACAGCCAAACAGGCCGGGGAGGTGACGGTATCGTACGTACGCTCCGTGCCCCGGTTCGACGTCAGAGGTCCGCAAGAAGCGCAATTCTCTTTCCAACCCCCGATCGTCGGCTTCACCATCCACGCGAGCCCGCCCGAGATTTCGCTTTTGGACACGTCGGAGATCGGTATCGAGCTTCTTGATGCCGAGCAAACCCCGACCGCGACGGATGAGGAACGGCGGGTCTCCCTCTTCGTCGATGACGGCCACGGCGCGCTCGAAAACCCGGAGATCGAGGTTCAGGCCGGGCGTGCGGTCGCCCGCACGACCTTCATTCCAACCCTTTGGGGGAACGTGACGATCAGCGCCGCGACACCCAACCTCATCAGTCAGACAACGACGATCCGAGTGACTTGGCCGGTGGCCTTGCTCATTCTCTCCGCCGTGGGTGGGCTTTTGGGCGCACTCGTCGACAACGTGAAGCGGGGCGGACCCCGCTGGTCCATTCTGCTCGGCGCCGTCATCGGCTTCGTCATCTACTGGGGCGTCACAGCCGGGCTCATCAACGTGCTGCCGCGCGCCGTTGCCCTCAATCCGCTCAGTGCCTTCGCCATTTCTTTTCTGGGCGGTGCCGGGGGAACCGAGTTGATCAAGGTGCTGATAGGAAAGATCGCCGGCCACCCCGCTTAGCGAGCCGTCGCTTGGCAATTTCTCGACAAAGCTCTTAAGTTGTCTCGATGTCCGGTCTTTTATCTGTCCGGCACCGACGACCGACGAGATAACAACCACGTAGGCAGCACAGGCGGTCCCAACGATGTCCCAACGTTGCCCGAAAGCCCGCGCCTTGCGTGGGCGGAGCGGAGGTTGGAGTTTCCTCGCCGGCCTGATCCTCATCGCCATCGCAACAGGCTCGATCGGGCGACCGGCAACAGGGACCGACGAGCCTTCCGTCACCGTGCTTGCGGCGGGCGATATCGCCTTTTGCGAGCGAAGCTGGGGGCGGACGATCATGGACTGGCTGCGTGGTTACAGCGGTGTGCCGGGGGCCCCGGCGACCGCGGCGCTGTTGGAGCGCCTGCCCGGAGCGATCTTGGTCCTGGGCGACCTCGCCTATTGGGACGGCAGCAGGGAGGAGTTCCTCGGATGCTTCGAGCGTTCCTGGGGCCGCTACAAAGACCGGACCTACCCGGTGCCCGGGAACCACGAGTACCGCAGTCCCGAGGCCGGGCCCTATTTCGACTATTGGGGCGCGCGGGCCGGCGAGTTGGGCAAGGGCTACTACAGCTTCGATCTCGGCGCCTGGCACATCGTGGCGCTCAACAGCAACATCGCCATTGAGAAAGACTCCGAGCAGGAAGCCTGGCTGCGCCGCGACCTGGCCGCATCGCAGGCAAACTGCATACTCGCCTATTGGCACCATCCGCGGTTCAGCTCCGGTCGTCATGGCGACGAACCGCGAATGCGAGATGTCTATCGCACCCTTTATGAGGCCGGCGCCAGCATCGCGCTGGCCGGCCATGACCACGACTACGAGCGCTTCACACCGATGGACCCGGAGGGAAAACCGGACCCGGAGCGCGGTCTTCGTAGCTTCGTCGTAGGAACGGGCGGCGGCCAGCTGAAACCGCGGACGATTCGAAATCCGCCTCGGGAGAACAGCGAGATCGTCGACGGCACCACCTGGGGCATCCTCGAGCTGACCCTTTATGCCGGGTCCTATACCTGGCGCTTCATCCCGGTAGACGGAGGGTCTTTCGAGGACAGTGGCCACGCACCTTGTGCCGAACGCAGGCCCACTTACTGAGCCGCCCTAGGATCAAGCTTTTACTCAATCTCGGGACGGCCCTAAACTAGTGAAAACGCGTTCTGGTGGATGGGCTCCGCTGCCATTACGATCTTGTCACGGCGATTCACGATCGGCTCAACGGCTGAGAAACCTTGGAGCGTCGCACGCGTTCTTGCCGACACGACGTTGGAAACCCCATCGCACCGCTGCCTCGACGTCCCTCGTGACATCGACAGCCGGGAACGGGTTCTTGCTGGAAGTCTTGGAAATTCGGAGAACGATTATGCGAAGGATTGCTCTGGTTCTGTCTTTTCTGTTGGTGTCCGCCTGCGCTGCCGAAACCCAGGATGTGTCGCGCACACCGGTTCCGGCGACGCCTCAACCCGCGGCCTCGGACCTTCGAGATGGGCTGGCGGCGCGATACTATTACAGCACGTTCAACCACATCCGCGATCTCGAGAGCTTCACGGACTATAAGGAAGGCAAGGCCGGCGCCCCTATAAAGACGCTCAGCCACCAGATGGACGCGGGGACAATTCTCACCAGCGAGGCCACCGACTTCGTCGGCGCGCACATCACCGGCTACCTGCGTCTTGACACCACCGGCACCTTCAGATTTCAGATCACCAATAACGATGGCGTGCGCTTCCATCTAGGCGGTGCCCGCATTCACGACGATCCTGGAACCGGGCCGGCACGGACCTCTGCCCCGATCCCCGTCGACGTGACCGAGAAGGGCTGGTACGCGCTCGAGATCTGGTACTTCGAAAAGCGCGGCACGGCGACCCTCGAGGTCCTCTGGAGCCCCCCTGGCGAGAGTGCGATGACGAACCTGCCCGCCGATGCGATGAAGCATTGATAGGGCGGGTGACCCGCCATCCGATGGCAACGCAGCGGGCCTCTATCCCTAAACAATGGCCTTGTGGCGCCGCCAACGTCCGACCGGCGCTCGACGTCTTGTCTCTTGTTGTCTCTTGCGAACGATCGAAGGCTTTCCAGATAGCTCCTCATGAC
>JBFELD010000107.1:0-7795 GCA_041552375.1 Kiloniellaceae bacterium
GGTGAAAGACCCGGACGCCCTGACCCACGAGAACTTCCCCTTCGCGTCGATCAAGCGGATCGGCATCGCGGGCAAGGATGTCGCGGCCTTCCGCATTTCCTATGTCGGCGAGCAGGGCTGGGAACTGCACATGAGCTACGATGACGGCCTTGCCGTTTGGGATGCCATCCGCGCGCAGGGCGTCATGCCCTTCGGTGTGGAGACCTATGCCAATTCCCGCAGGATGGAAAAGAGCCTGCGCCTCCAGAATGCGGACCTCCTGACGGAGTACAATCTCCTGGAGGCGGACCTTGCACGCCCCAAGGTCAAGGAGGCCGACTTCCTTGGCAAGGCCGCCTATCTGGAACAGCGCGCCCGGGACCACCAGTCCGCCATGCTCTGCACCTTGGTGATGACCGACAATAGGGACGCGAAGGGTGTGGCCCGTTATCCCGTCGGTATTCTGCCGATCATGGATCCTGAAACAGGTGAGAGCTTGGTCGACAGCGAGGGGCGCCGGTCCTTCACCACATCCATCGCCTACGGCCCGACGATCGGCAAGAACATCGCTCTCGGCTATCTGCCGCACGAGCACGCTGTCAAAGGCAAAAGGTTTCAGGTGGAGTACTTCGGCGAGACCTACCCGGTCGAGGTGGCTGGCGTTGGTTACGAGCCGCTCTATGACCCGGAGAACCTGAAACCGCGGACATGAGGTGACAGTCTTGACCGTGCCGTGGCGGCATCTATCGAATCTCCATCATTTCTTCGGCGCTAGCGCCGCAATTCAAGCCTTCCCCGTCGCCCGCACGACAGATGCGAGCGCGTCGGCCTATCGATAATCCGCCGGTGATCCCGGGGAGGAGGTTGGACATGAGCGATAGTACCGCAGCGTCGGGCGGGTCTCGCCGGGCGCGTCGCGGTGGCGGCGGCGCCGATGCCAGGCGGGCCAGCCGGCGCGGGGGCACTCAAGCCAAGAGCCCCTACATCTCTCGCCGTATCCCCTTCTTCGAACCACTTTCGCAAGAGGGGCTCGAGATCATCGAGCACAACGCCGAGACGGTGCTCGAGGAGATCGGCATCGAGTTTCGCGACGATGCCGAAGCGCTCGAGATCTGGAAAGAGGCCGGCGCCGATGTGGAGGGCGAGCGGGTGCGCTTCCCACGCGGGCTTTGCCGCCAGCTTTGCGCGACGATCCCCGAGACCTTCACCCAGCATGCGCGCAACCCGGCGCGCAGCGTCGAGATTGGCGGCAACAACACCGTCTTCGCCCCGGTCTATGGGCCGCCGTTCGTTCATGACCTGGAAGGCGGCCGGCGCTACGCCACGATCGAGGACTTCCGGAACTTCGTGAAGCTGACCTACATGGCGCCGAGTTTGCACCATTCCGGCGGCACGCTTTGCGAGCCGGTCGACATCCCGGTCAACAAGCGGCATCTGGATATGGTCTACAGCCATATCCGCTATTCCGACCTCCCGTTCATGGGGTCGGTGACGGCGCCCGAGCGCGCCGAGGATACCGTCTCGATGGCAAAGATCGTCTTCGGCGACGATTTCGTTGAGAGCAACACCGTTCTCACCAGCCTGATCAACGCCAACTCGCCCATGACCTTCGACGGCACCATGCTGGGTGCGCTCAAGGTCTATGCCCGCCACAATCAAGCCTGCATCGTCTCGCCCTTCATCCTCTCAGGCGCCATGGCGCCGGTAACGATGGCCGGGGTGATGACCCAGGCCCTGGCCGAGGCGATGGCGGGGCTCGCCTTCACGCAACTTCTCAGGCCGGGCGTGCCGATGATCCTCGGCACATTTGCTGGCTCCATGTCGATGCAGTCGGGCGCGCCCACCTTCGGCACGCCGGAGCCTGCGCTGATCCTCTTCGGCATGGCGCAATTGGCCCGTCGGCTGGGCGTGCCCTTCCGCTCGGGCGGGTCCTTGTGCGCGTCCAAGCTGCCCGATGCGCAGGCCGCGCACGAAAGCAATCAGACCATGCTCCCGGCGCTGCTCGGCGGGGTCAATTTCGTCCTCCACGCCGCCGGGTGGTTGGAGGGCGGGCTGGTGTCCTCTTACGAGAAGTTCATGATCGACGTCGATCAACTCGGCATGTTGCAGGTGATCGCGGGGGGCTACGACCTGTCGGAGAACGGCCAAGCGCTGGATGCCCTGCGCGAGGTCGGGCCGGGCAACCACTTTCTCGGTTGCGCCCACACGCGGGCGAACTTCGAAAGCGCCTTTTTCCGGTCGAGCGTGGCCGACAACAACTCTTTCGAGCAGTGGCAGTCCGAGGGTTCGCCCGATGCGGCTCAGCGGGCGAACGTGCTCTACAAGAAATCGCTTGATCAATACGAGGCGCCGGCGCTGGACCCGGCCGTCGACGAGGCGCTGCAGGCATTTATGGAGGATAAGAAGACCTCCATGCCCGACGCTTTCGCCTGAGCGGCCAATGCTCGATCTCACTCCGATTTCTCCCGATTTGGGCGCGGTGGTCGACGGGCTTGACCTGTCGAGCCCTCAGGAGCCGGCCAAGGTCGAGGCGATCAAGACAGCGCTGGTCGATCGCGGCGTTCTCGCCATTCGAGGGCAGCGTTTGACACCCGAGCGACTGGTCGAGGTCTCCGCCGCCTTCGGCCCGCTCCTGCGCGTGCCTTATGTCGAGCCGATGCCGGGCCATCCGGACATTATCGCCGTTCTCAAGGAGGCCGATGAGACCAGGATCTCGGTCTTCGGTGGCGACTGGCACTCTGATTTCTCATTCTTGGAGTGCCCACCCTTTGCCACCTTGCTCTATGCTTTGGAGGTCCCGCCGGCCGGCGGCGACACGCTCTGGGCCGATATGAGATTGGCCTATGAGGCCCTGACGCCAGCCTATCGTGCCCTCCTCGATCCGCTGAACGCCATGCACAGCGGCCATGTCTATGGGGCCGAGCGCCCGCCGCTCGACATCTCCACCAGCCGCTCGATCAAGATCAGCCGGATGAACCCGGAGGCCGACGAGGAACGCGCCCATCCCGTGGTGCGCCGTCAACCCGAGACCGACCGGCGAGCCCTCTTCGTAAACCACATCTACACGACCCGCTTTGCGGACATGACGGAAGAAGAGAGCCGCCCGCTCTTGGATTTCCTTTACGAGCACGCGACCCGGCCGGAGTTCTGTTGCCGTTGGACTTGGCAGGCCGGCGATCTGCTGATGTGGGATAACCGGGCCGTCATGCACTACGCCGTCAACGACTACGACGGTCATCGCCGTTTGCTCCACCGCACCATGGTCGAGGGTGAGGCGCCGCGCGGGGGCGGGGCGGGGTAAACATTGGGCTCAGCCTAAGGTACCCCGCATCGCGGTCTTCTCCATCACTTCGCTGGCCAGCTTGACGCCGGTCTGGATCAGCTCCGGCACCACGAGATGAGCCCCGGCCTCCTCCAGCTCGCGGGCATGCTGGTCGTTGCGGGCGCGGGCGAAGACCTCCAGCTCGGGAAAGATGTAACGGATGAGGGCCACCACCTGTAGTGCCGCCTTCGGGTTGTCGAGCGTCACGACCACGGCGCGGGCCCGCTCGATATGCAGGGAGGAAAGGATGTCCGGCTGGGTTGCATCGCCGTAATAGACCGTGAACCCGGCGTTCCTCGCCTGGGCGATGCGGTGCGGGTCGAGATCGACGGCGACGAAGGCGCGCCCGTCGTCCGCCAGTTGAGTGGCCACGGCGCGCCCGACGCGGCCGAATCCGATCACCACCACGTGGTCGTGCAGCTCCTCGGTTTCATCGGGCACGGCATCGACGGGCACCGCCTCTTGCTGTTCCATGCGCCCGGCCAAGGTCCCCGCAAGCTTTGCGATCAGCGGCGTCAGCATCATCGTCAACGCCACCACGAGGATCAGGATCTGGGTCTCGGCGAAGGGCAGCACACCTTGCAGCACCGCGGCGGCAAAGAGGACGAAGGCGAATTCACCGCCTTGGAACAGCAGCAGGCCGAGGTGAAGCGCATCGACCCGCGATTGGCCGAAGAGGCGCGCCAGAAGCGCGATGATCGCCGTCTTGCCGATCAAGAGGCCAAGGACCAACAGGAGCACGCTGTCGAAACGCGACCAGACCAGCTGCAGGTCCACGGTCATGCCGACGGTCATGAAGAACAGTCCCAACAGCAGACCGCGGAAGGGCTGGATGTCGGCGGCGACCTGATGGCGGAAAGGGGTCTCGGCCAACAGCATGCCGGCGAGAAAGGCGCCGAAGGCCATCGACAGCCCGGCCAGGTGGGAGAGAAAGCCGGTGGCCAGAACGATGAAAAGGGTCAATGCGATGAAAATCTCGCGCTCGCGCACCAGAGCGACCTGGACCAGCACGTGTCGCAGGACCAGCCGCCCGACGCCGAGGATCGCGGCGATGGCGATCACCAGTTTCAAGCCCGCGAAGAGCAGGGTATGGCCGAAGGTTTCCTCAGTGTTGCCGAGAGCCGTGACCAGCACCAGGAAGATGGCAACGGCAAGATCCTGGACGATCAGCACCGCGAAGGCGGTGCGCCCGAACTGACTGTTGAGCTCGCCGCGATCGACGAGGATGCGGATCACCATCGCCGTGGAGGAGAGCGCCAGCGCCGCGCCGATAATGATTGCGGCGGTGCCATCCAGTCCCGCCAAAATGGCGGCACCGGCGAAAATTGCGGCCGTGATCAGCACCTGTGCCAGGCCGAGCAGAAAGGCCGAGCCGAAGGTGACCCGGATCCGCGACAGCGGCAACTCCAGCCCGATGGTGAAGAGCAGGAAGACGATACCCAGCTCGGCCAAGGCACGGGTGTTCTCCAAATCCTGGATCAGGCCCAAGCTATGGGGGCCGACGGCGATGCCGGCGACCAGGTATCCCATGATCGGGCCGAGGCGCAGGTGATAGGCGAAGGCGACCGCGACCACCGCGGCCGCGAGGAGCACGATCACCTCCCACAGGTAGCCCGCCTCCGGCATCCTTGTCTCGTCCTCTTTCCTTATCGCGCTTGGCCTGGCCAAGCCAAACCCCGACAATAACATTGTTGCGAGCGGATTGCGGCAAGAGAACGCATCGCTCATCCATCGCGGGTTGGACTGGAAGGGGCGGCCGTGGACAACGAGACATTTCGCCGGCAAGCGCATCTCATGGTCGATTGGATGGCCGACTATCTGGAGGGTGTCGAGCGCTATCCGATCCGCGCCCAGGTGGCGCCGGGCGAGACCAAGGCGAAGCTGCCGGCCGAGCCGCCGCTGACCGGTGAGGCGATGGAGAGCATCTTCGCCGACTTCGAGCGCGACGTGCTGCCCGGCATGACGCACTGGCAGCACCCGTCCTTTTTCGCCTATTTCCCGGCCAACTCAAGCCCGCCCTCGGTGCTGGCGGAGATGCTGACGGCGACGTTGGCCGCGCAGTGCATGCTCTGGCAGACCTCCCCGGCGGCAAGCGAGATGGAGGACCGGGTTCTCGATTGGCTGCGCGCGATGCTGGGTTTGCCCGAGGGCTTTGCCGGCGTCATCCAGGATACGGCGACCAGCGCCACCTTGGCCGCGCTCTTGACCGCGCGCGAGCAGGCCACGGGCTGGCGGGCCAACGAGATGGGGCTCGCCGCGCTTGGCCGTGAGGTCGCTGGTTTCACGGTCTATTGCTCCGACGAATCCCATTCCTCGATCGAGAAAGGCGTGAAGGTCGCCGGATTAGGCCGCGAGAACCTGCGTGAGGTGGAGAGCGATGCCCACTTCGCCATGAAGCCCAACGCGCTTGCCAACGCCATCGAGGCGGACCGAACGGCGGGCCGAACCCCCATCTGCGTCGTCGCCTCGCTGGGGGGCACCGGCACGGGGGCCATCGATCCCCTGCGCGCGGTGGGCGAGATCTGCCGGCGTGAGGGGATCTGGCTGCATGTCGATGCGGCCTGGGCCGGAAGCGCCCTCATCCTGCCGGAGGTGCGCGGAATGCTCGACGGGATCGAGCTTGCCGATAGCTTCGTCTTCAATCCGCACAAGTGGCTCTTCACCAACTTCGACTGCTCGGCCTATTTCGTTCGCGATCCGGCGGCACTCGAGCGCACCTTGGCCCTGGTGCCGGAGTACCTGAAGTCACCCGAGGGGCGGGCCGTGACCGACTATCAGAACTGGTGCGTGCCACTCGGTCGGCGCTTCCGGGCGCTCAAGCTCTGGTTCGTCATCCGCAGCTATGGCGTCGAGGGCTTGCAGGGCATGATCCGGGCCCACATCGACTTGGCGAGGGAGCTCTTCGCCCAGGTCGGCGACGCGCCCGATTTCGAGATCCTGTCGCCGCTGCGCCTCTCGCTTTTTTCCTTTCGTTACCGTCCCGATGGCGAGGACGATGAAAAGACGCTGGAGGAACTAAATCAGCGCCTGCTGGTGGCCCTCAACGACAGCGGTCGGATCTACGTGACGCAAAACCGGGTGCGCGGGCGCTACGCCATCCGTTTTGTGGTCGGGCAGACCTCGACCAAGCGGCGCCACGTGCAGGCGGCCTGGCGCCTTATCCAGGAGACGGCGCGCGGTTTAACGCCGGGCTGATCAGGCGGCGGCGAGTTGCTCCGCGCGGGCCCAGGCGCTCTGCGCGCCCTTGACGTTGTTGAGGCCGTCCTGGGCGCGGGCCATGGCCTTCCAGTTGGCCGGGCTATTCGGCTTCAGGGCGATGCGCTCGGCCAAGAGCGCGTGCGCCAGCTCGTAGCGCTTGGCCCGCAGTGCCGATTCGATAAGGGTCATCGAGATGATGTCGCGCTGGGCGTGGCTGCCGCCGAAAACGGCGCTCTTGTAGCGCACCGGCATCAGCAGATCGACCGCCGTGTCGTAGTCCCCGCGGCTGAAGGCGAGGATCGCCCGGCAGATCGGCATGCCGACCTCCTTGGTCATGCGCCGGTTGGTCTGGCCACGCTCGGTGACGTAGCTGGCGCCGGCGGCCAGCAGCCGGGCCGCCGCCTCGCCGCGCCCATCGCCGGCAAAGGTCATCATGGCGTGCATGTCGTTGAAGGCGTAGTGGGTGTCCTCGGCACTGGGCTCCCACTTGTCGGCCAGTTCGGCCCAGCGGTGCTCGATATCGACGCCGATGAGGTTGAGGCGCCAGAGCATGGCTGCGGCGTCAAGCTCCTCCAACGAGATGTCGGAGCGTTTGTTGCGAACGCCGCTGTCGTAGATCTCCAGGACCTTGTCGATCTCGCCTAAGTCGAGGTGATAGAGCGCCGTGTGCCACCAGAGGTGAATGGCGAAGTTGCTGCCGGCCCAGTCGTCCGTGCGCTCCATCATCCAGGCGATGCCGTCGCGTTGGCGCCCGCTCATCTCCATGATGTGGGCGACCGCATGGATGGCGTAGGTATCGCGCGGGTTGATCTCGACGGCTTGCCGGGCCAGATCCTCGGCGGCCTCGTAGTCGCCGCACTCCTCCATGCCGAAGGCGTGAATGCCGAGCACGTAGCCATAGCCCGGTAGATCCGCGTGCCAGGCCCGGCGGGCGCGGGCGACGCGGTCGCGCATCTCGACGCTGTTGCCCATGTAGAAGTCGGCCATGTGGACGGTGGACAAGGCACAGAGGTCGAGGGGGTAGTGCAACAAGATGGCTTCGTAGCGGTTGCGCGCGTCGTCGATGTCGCCCTCCAGCCAGGCGCGGGCGGCGGCGATGTGCATACGTTCGCGCTCGTTGGCGTTGCCGGTCAGGGCCTCGGCCAGCTCGATGTCCCGGGCGATGTTGGGCAAGAGGCTGCGCTCCATGGCGGTGAGCTGCATCTCGGCGCGGAAGACATGACCCATGACGAAGGTCGGGTCGATCTTCAGCGCCTCGTCCAGGGTGGCGACGGGATCGCCCCAAATGCCCAGGGA
>JBFELD010000108.1:0-7776 GCA_041552375.1 Kiloniellaceae bacterium
CGCAATGGCCGCTGCCCTGGATGCTGGCAGGCTGCTTGACCGCGGCCAACCTGGGCGAGGCCGTGGCGGTGACCGGCGCCCGGGCTGTGGACGTTTCCTCCGGCGTGGAGCGCGCGCCGGGCGAGAAGGACCCCGACTTGATCCGTGAATTCCTTGCCGCTGCCAAGACCTTATAGGTGCGCGCGGGCATTGCGGTTCGGCTCCGAATGGGGCAAAGTCCGGCCTCCCGAAAATCGAGTGCCCTAGGACCATGGAAAGCCTCAATACCTATCGCGGCGGCCCGGACGAGCGTGGCCATTTCGGCATCTTCGGCGGCCGCTATGTGGCTGAGACCTTGATGCCGCTCATCCTCGATGTCGAGAGAGCCTATACCGAGGCCAAGGCCGATCCGGCCTTCGGGCAGGAGTTCGATTATTACGCCAAGCACTATGTCGGCCGGCCGAGCCCGCTCTATTTCGCCGAGCGCCTGACGGGCGATCTGGGGGGTGCCAAGATCTACTTCAAGCGCGACGAACTGAACCACACCGGATCGCATAAGGCGAACAACGTCCTCGGCCAGATCCTGCTGGCACGGCGCATGGGCAAGACCCGGGTGATCGCCGAGACCGGCGCCGGCCAACACGGTGTCGCCACGGCGACCTTCTGCGCGCTGTTCGACATCCCCTGCGTGGTCTACATGGGCCAGACCGACATCGAGCGGCAGGCCCCCAACGTCTTTCGCATGAAGCTGCTGGGTGCGGAAGTGCGCAGCGTCACCAGCGGCACCGGCACCTTGAAGGATGCCATGAACGACGCCCTGCGCGACTGGGTCGCCAACGTCGAGAACACTTTCTATATCATCGGTACCGTGGCCGGTCCCCATCCCTATCCGGCGATGGTCCGTGATTTCCAGTCGATCATCGGCCAAGAGGTGCGCGAGCAGATGATGGAGGCCGAGGGACGCTTGCCCGATACGCTCTGCGCGTGCATTGGCGGCGGCTCCAATGCCATGGGATTGTTTCATCCCTTCCTCGACGATCCGGGCGTGGCCATCATCGGCGTCGAGGCGGCCGGACGCGGCATCGAGACCGGCGCACATGCGGCCTCGCTCACCGGTGGTCGGCCCGGTGTGCTGCACGGCAACCGCACCTACCTGCTACAGACCGACGACGGGCAGATCATCGACGCCCACTCGATCTCCGCCGGGCTGGACTACCCCGGCATCGGGCCCGAGCACAGCTGGCTGGCGGAGTCGGAGCGCGCGACCTATGTCTCGGCCACCGACGAGGAGGCGCTTGAGGCCTTCCAGCTCTGCTCGCGGATCGAGGGCATCATCCCGGCGCTCGAGCCGGCGCACGCCTTGGCCCACGTCTGCAAGATCGCGCCGGACCTACCGGCCGATCACCTCCTGGTCATGAACATGTGCGGGCGCGGCGATAAGGACGTCTTCGCCGTCGCCGCCGCGCTGGGGGTCGAGCTATGAGCGGCCCGACACGCCTGGAGCGCCGCTTTGCCCAGATCAAGGCCGACGGGCGTGGCGGCCTCGTTACCTTCATCACGGCCGGTGATCCCGATGCCGAGACCTGTGCCCTCCTGCTCGCCGGGTTGCCTGGGGCCGGTGCCGACGTGATCGAGCTGGGCATGCCTTTCTCCGATCCCATGGCCGATGGTCCGGCCATCCAGGCTTCCTCGCTGCGGGCTTTGCGGAACGGCATGACGCTTGCCAAGACGCTGGCCCTGGTACGCGACTTTCGGCAAAGCGATGCCGAGACGCCGCTCGTCCTGATGGGCTACTACAATCCGATCTATTCCTATGGTGTCGAGACCTTCCTGGAGGCCTGCCTCGAGGCCGGCGTCGACGGGCTGATCATTGTCGACCTGCCGCCCGAAGAGGACGAGGAGCTCTGTCTTCCGGCGCGCGAGGCGGGTCTGCACTGGATCCGGCTGGCAACCCCGACCACCGACGCGGCGCGCCTTCCTACCGTGCTCTCCAACACCAGCGGTTTCGTCTACTACGTCTCTATCATGGGGATCACCGGCACCAAGTCGGCAAGCGGCGAGGCGATCCGCCAGGCCATGGCACATTTGAGGGCGAAGACCGATTTGCCGGTGGCGGTCGGGTTCGGCATCAAGACCGGAGAGCAGGCCCGCGAGGTGGCGCGGTTCGCGGATGCGGCGGTTGTTGGCTCGGCCCTGGTGGATCGGATCAAGGCCAACCTCGATGCCGAGGGCCGCGCCGGCGAAGGGCTGGTGGAAGACGTGCTCTCGCTGGTAAACTCGCTAGCCGAAGGCGTGCGCGAGGCTCCCGGCGGCGGGGACTGAACCCGGGCGCGGGCGGAGCGGATGGACCGATGAACTGGATCACCAACTACGTTCGACCGAAAATTCAAGCTCTCGTCACCAAGAACGAGGTGCCGGACGATCTTTGGGAGAAGTGCTCGGCCTGCGGGCAGATGATCTTTCACCGCGAGCTCGAGAAGAACCTGAAGGTCTGCCCGCATTGCGGACATCACATGCGCCTGGCGGTGCGCCGGCGCTTGGAGCTGTTGTTCGACGACGGCAAGTTCCAGACCATCGAATTGCCTGCCATGCCGGGCGACCCGCTCAAGTTTCGCGACCGCAAGCGCTATGGCGAGCGCCTGAAAGAGGCGCAGAGCAAGAGCAAGGAGAGCGAGGCGATCCTGGTCGCGCACGGCACCATGGGCGGTCACGCCGTTGTGGCCGCCGCCTTCAACTTCAACTTCATGGGCGGCTCGATGGGCGTGGCGGTCGGTGAGGGGATCCTCGCCGCCGCAAAGCTGGCGGTGCTTCAGGACGCGGCGCTTATGGCCATTCCGGCATCGGGTGGCGCGCGCATGCAAGAAGGCATCCTCTCGCTCATGCAGATGCCGCGCAGCGTGGTCGCCGTCGAAATGGTCAGGGAGGCGCGGCTTCCCTATTTCGTCATTCTGACCGATCCCACCACCGGCGGCGTTTCGGCCTCTTTCGCCATGCTCGGTGACATCGCCATCGCCGAGCCGGGCGCGGTCATCGGCTTCGCCGGCCAGCGGGTCATTCAAGAGACCATCCGGCAAACGCTCCCCGACGGGTTCCAGCGGGCGGAGTATCTGCTCGAGCACGGCATGGTCGACATGGTCGTGCCGCGACAGGAGCTGCGGGCCACCTTGATCCGCATCATCTCCTTGATCCGTCAACCCTTGCGACCGGCGGAAAGCCCCGCCGAGACGGACCGGGACGACAAGGCCGCCGCCGCAAGCAAGCCGGAGAAGGCCAAGAAGGCCGCCCGGGAACCCGCCGATGTCGCCGGCCGGTAACGGCCCGCCCGCCGCCGGCAGCGATATCGTCCTAGAGCGCCTGAGCCGCCTGCATCCGAAGCTGATCGACCTCGGGCTTGATCGCGTGCACGATCTGCTTGGCCGTCTCGGAAACCCCGAACGCCGCCTTGCCCCGGTCGTTCACGTCGCCGGCACCAACGGCAAGGGCTCCACCATTGCCTATCTGCGCGCGATGCTGGAGGCCGACGGCCGGCGGGTACAGAGCTATACCTCGCCGCACCTGGTCCGCTTTCACGAGCGCATCCGGCTTGGCGACGCACCGATCGATGAGGAGACCCTGCTGGTTCTGCTCGAACACTGCGAGCTGGCCAACCAGGGTCGGCCCATCACCTATTTCGAGATCACAACGGTTGCCGCCTTCTGCGCCTTTGCCGGCCAGGACGCTGACGTCCTTCTGCTGGAGACCGGCCTGGGTGGACGCTTGGACGCAACCAACGTCGTCGAGCGACCCCTGGCCACGGTGATAACGCCGATTTCCCGCGACCACATGCAGTTTCTGGGCGAAGAGCTGTCGGAAATCGCCTTCGAGAAGGCGGGTATCCTAAAACCCGGCGTTCCCGCCATCGTCGGACCGCAGCCGTCCGACGCGATGGCGGTTCTGGAACGCCGTGCCGCGGACCTCGCGACGCCACTCTATCGTCATGGCCGGGAATGGTCCTGCCGGCAGGTGGACGATGTGTTGCGTTTCGAGGATGAGGCGGGCGCGCAGACGCTGCCCATGCCCTGCCTGCGGGGCGCCTGCCAGGTCGAGAACGCCGGTGTGGCCGTGGCCACTGCCAGGCGGCTGGGCGCGCTCGCCCCGTCAGAGAGTGCCTTTGCGACGGGTCTCCAGCGCGCGGTTTGGCCGGGGCGCATGCAACAGCTAACAGAGGGGGCCTTGGTCCGGTGCTTGGCCGGCGATGGCGACGGACCTTGGGAGCTGTGGCTGGATGGGGGGCACAACGAGGCCGCGGCCGGAATGCTGGCCCGTACGCTGGCCGACTGGCGGGACCGGCCGATCCACCTCGTCTACGGCATGATGAACAGCAAGGTGGCCGAGCGCTTCCTGGCGCCGCTGGCCCCGCTTGCCGCCTCGTTGACGGCGGTGACCATCCCCGGCGAGGCGGGTGCGCTCAGCGCCGAGGATGCGGCGGCACGAGCCGGGCGATGCGGGTTCGAGGCGACCGCCGCACCCTCCATCGAAGCGGCGCTGGAGCGGATCGCCGCGCGCGAGACCCCGGGGCGGGTCCTGATCTGCGGCAGCCTCTACCTCGCCGGTCAGGTGCTTCGCCAAAACGACTAGTGTCTCGTTTTAGCGCCAGTCGATGGCGAGGGCGTAGATGTGGCCGCCGGCGTCGAGGACGAAGCCCTCCGGGTGGTCTTTCAGGTAAGCGTTCAGGGCCTCGCTGGTGTTGAAGTCCCGGTGGCGGGTATAGCGGCCGAAGAACTCGATCTCGTCGCCCGGCCGACCGAGGGCGCGTTCGATGTCCTGGAACAGTCCGACGAGGAACTCCTGCTCCGATATGGCAAAGCGGCGCCAACCAAGCGCCAGGTAGCCTGCCGCGCCGGCCTCGTCGATGAGCTCGGCGACAATGGTGGTCGGCTTGGGATAGAAGCCGAGGCGCCGCATCTCATCGATGGTGGCCAGTGCCGCGTCGCCCTCGAGCATGCCTTGGGCCCGAAACTGATCCATCAGCCGTTGTCGGGTCGCGCTCAGAAGTTCGATCCGCTTCACCGCGTCGTAGCGCGAGCGCTCGAGAAGCCGGGCCTCGCCATAGCCTTCGGGGTGCGCGCGCGCGCAGGCGGTCTCGCCGGCCAGGTAACGGCGCGCCCGGCTGGCGTGATCATAGACGACGACGCCACACGGCAGGGCCTCCTCACCCGGGACGGTCAGCAGCTCGAGCGTGTCGTGAACGCGCTGCGCGTTGGTTGGAGAGACCTGTCGGCCGCCGGTTTGCCAGCCGCCGCTACTCTCGCCGCTGGCGGCATCAGAGAAACGGGTGAAATGATGCTGCTCGGACGTGGGCACCCGCGGGATCGAGATCGACAGCCGAATATCCGGTGTCACGGCTTGGGTGAAACGCAGGTCGGCGGAGAGATAATGATAAAACCGACCCCGATAGGCCCGGAGATGACGGCGGACGGTCGGAAGCTCGGGCAAGGTCTCCAAATCTTCCGCCGCCCCGCTTTCGAGGTCGATCCGCCGCAGCCGCATCCCGTCGCTCAGCACAAAGGTGTGGGCGGGCACCGTGAAATGCTCGTAACCGAGGCCCCAGGAGATGCCGCGGACCTGGCGCTCCAGCAGCACCACAGACCCGCCGTCGGGCGAGAAGGTCGGCGCATAGTAACCGGTGTAGTGGTCGAGGCGCAGGCGATTGGTCAGCACGACGACGACCACCACCGCGACGCACAGGGCGATGATGACCATCAAGGCCACTCTGATGGGTTTTCTCATCGAACCGGATCGCGCTCTCGGCCAGCCTTAGTGCACGCCGGACCCGACAGGATCCGGTCACAGCGGCATGGTCGCCCGGAAACTTTAGGATTGTCTTAACCATAATAGGTGCCGGCCTTGCCGGGCCTAACGGACCTCGACACTTCTGGAGATCCGCCAGGAGGCGGGGCCGCTGGCCGTCTCGCGCCGGAGAACGGCCTCGCCCCGATAAAGGCCCGCGGGCCATGCCGCGCCCGGCCGTTTGCGCCCGACGAAAGCCCAGCGCCGCGCCTGGTCCTTGACCAGGATATCCTCGCTTTCGCTGAGTTGGCCGCCGGGCCCCTCCAAGCGAAGCGTCAGGAAGTCGCCGGCGAGCACGCCGAAGGCTTCCACCCAAAAGACCAGGGCTGGAGCCTTGACGGTAAAGCTCTCTTGCCGATAGAGGCCCTCGACGATCTTTTCGTTCTTTGGCGCTTCGCTGGCAAAGCCGGCGTTGTAGAGCAAGGCCGGCTGATAGGCCAACACCGCCAACACGTCGGGGCGCCAGAGGGGAGCACTGCCGAGCGCGCAGGGCGCCCCCCCTTGGGGGCCGATGAAAGGGTCGAGCGTGGTGCCATTCTTCTCGACCTGAAAATGCAAATGCGGAAACTCGGTCCGTCCGGATAGGCCGACCTGTCCCAGCGGCTGGCCGCGCGCCAACTCCTCATCCACCGTGACACGAATGCTGTCGCGCTTCATATGACAGTACTGCGTGACCCAGCCGTTGCCGTGATCGAGACGCACGCCGTTTCCGCACTCGCGCCCCTCGGAAGATCCGCCGCCGTCCGCCGTGTCCGCCATGCCGTTACGGGTGCCAACGACGCGGCCCGGAGCCGCCGCCAGGACCGTGACACCAGCGCGCATGGCCGCCCGGTCGCGCAGCGCCAGGTCGGTGCCGCGATGCCCGTCATAAGTCCGCAGCCCGCAGGCGAAATCTCGCGCGCCCGGCCCGTCCTGGTGGTCCGCATAGTTGAGAACCCAGCAGTCCTCGCCCGGGACACACTCTATGGGCAAGGAAAAGCGAAGCTCGGCATCGTCGGCAGGAGCCGGTCCGGCGAGGAAAAGAGCGCCGATCACCAAGGCGGCAAGACGGGTCGCAGGGGCCCTCATTCAGGTGTCAGCCGAAAAAAGCTTTGATAGCCATCGAAGCGCCAGAGGACCTGAGGGCGTAAGCGGCAGCGTTGGAAGACCTCCACCAACTCCGCCCGGGTGAGGTGGTTTTGCCATCCCAACTCCTCGCGGGGGATCGCGCCGGTATCGTCACGGGCGTGATAGGTCAGCATGGTCGGCCGTCCCTTGTCGCGCAACGCCTGTAGCAACTCGGCCGGGCGTGGCACGAACTCCAGCGCGCCGAGGACGGTGATCAGAGAGGTTTCACCAATCTCCGGCAGCTCACCGGCGATCCAGTCGGCGCGCGCCATCAAGGGGGGCTCGCCGGTAAGATCGACCCCCAGGTAGGTCGAGCCATGCGGCGACGTCATCGCCCGCGCCGCGTCATCCGGCAGGGGGGGAAGCGCGATTCTCAGTCTATCACCGGCGGCGCGGATCTCCTCATAGCGCTGAGCATTCCAACCACCGAAGAACATCGGTTCGCTCATGACGTAAGAGCGGTCCGGTCGGGAGAGAAGATCACAGAGCAGCGTCGATCCGCTGCGCATCATGCCGCAGATCAGGACACTGGTCGGTGCGCCGTGTCGGACCTGCGCGGCCTCGCCAACGGTCGGGCTCAAGGACATGTTGTGCAACCCGGCATGAGGCGTCGATCGTATCTTTTCCAAAGGTCTCCAACTGCAGAAAAGCCGATTTGCGGCTCTTTCCCAATAATCCTTTAGGATAGTGGACGCCGCCGGGGCGAGGCTGCACCTTAGGGACGACTCGGCACAGGCGGTTACCTCAAAGGGCTGTGCCGGGCATGTGCTTGGACAAAACCGGACGCGATGGCCAGGAAGACAAAACCAACCGGCGCCGCGATCTACTATCATCCCGACGGCTTCGATGCGAGCCGCCCGA
>JBFELD010000109.1:0-7741 GCA_041552375.1 Kiloniellaceae bacterium
CGTGAAAATCCGGCTCTTGCCGAGGATGCTGGTATTGCGTTGCGGCGTCTTGGCGGCCGGCGTGTGATCGGGGGCGGCTTCTCCGTTTGGCATGGTCTAAGTCTCCTTCTCCCACCGGCCTCAGAGCACGAGCTTCTTTTCGGTCGGCTCGAGGTTGTCGTAGTTCCAAAGCTGCTTTCCGGCGACGATCTTCTGGAAGTGATCGACGCCCTCAGCTGGCATCAGGTCGTATTGGGTCAGCTTGCGGGTCAGCCAATGCCGATCGAGGTCGGTAAGCTCACCCGGCACCGCATCGACGCCAAGGTCCTTGATCTGGCCACCAACGTAGATCGTCCCGTCGTACATGGAATCGCCCAGGTTCTTGCCGGCGTTGCCGCAGACCACCATGCGCCCGCGCTGCATCATGAAGCCGGAAAAGGCCCCGGTGTCGCCGCCAACGAGGATGGTCCCGCCCTTCATGTCGATGCCGGTGCGCGAGCCGACGCTGCCCCTGCACACGAGATCGCCACCGCGCAAGGCGGCGCCGAAGGTCGAGCCGGCGTTCTTCTCGACAACCAGCGTGCCGGCCATCATGTTCTCGGCGCAAGACCAGCCGACGCGACCCTGAATGCGCACGTTGGGCCCGTCGATCAGGCCGCAGCCGAAATAGCCGAGGCTACCCTCGAAGATGAGATTCAACCGGTTGAGGATGCCGACGCCCAGCGAGTGCTTGGCCCCCGGGTTCTTGATCACGATGGTGCCATGACCCTCGGCCATGAGCTCGCGGAGCTTCAGGTTGACGGACTTGCTGTCCATCTCGGCGGCGTCGATCTCGGCGCGCTTGTTGAAATCGACGTCGAAGGCGAAGGGATAGACGAAGCGCTCTTGCTCCTCGGGTGTGAAGAACACCTGCTGGGTGCGACCACGGAGCTGCTCGGTATGCATCCCCATCTCATGCGAGACGTGATCCTCGCGCGTCATGCCTGCCATACCCGGACCTCCTCGTCATAGGGATCGCTGGTGTCGATCTCCTGGGGAATGATGGCGCGGATGGCGACCTCCTCCGAGGCGAGCGCGACCAGGTCGTCGCTCTCGTAGAGCACCATGGGCTTGGCGGCCATGGTGTCCTTGGCCATACCCAGCTGGTTCTCGGTCGCGACCAGATAGGTGAAGACGCCGTCGATCTCCTCGATCGAGTGCCTCAGCGAGTCCTCCAAAGTATGACCGTTGGAGAGCTTGTCGGCCGTATAGACCGCCAGGAGCTCGGAGTCGCAGTTGGAAAGAAAACGGTGCCCACGTCGTTCCATCTCTCGGCGCATGATCCAGTAGTTCGTGATCTGGCCGTTATGGACCACCGAGATATCGCTGTAGGGGTAGGCCCAATAGGGGTGGGCCGAGCGGATGTCGACGTCGGACTCGGTCGCCATGCGGGTGTGACCGATGGCGTGGGTCCCCTCGAAGCCGGCCAGGTGGTACTGGCCCGAGACCACTTCCGCGTCGCCCAGGTCTTTGATCAGCTCCAGCGCCCGGCCGAGAGACAGGACCTCGACACCCTCGAGATCCTCGATGTAGGTGGCCAGACGCTTCAAGTCACCGTCGTAGCCGAAGATGTAGCGATAGGCATATTCGGTCGCCGTATCCTCCTCGCGCACCTCGGCGCCCAGCTCGGCCAGGCGATCGTCGACCGCCGCCTTGCGGTCGCGGATCTCCTGATGGATCCGAAAACCGGTGGCCAGGTCCTCTTGCTCGGCGACCTTGAAACGCATGACATAGTCGTCGGACCTGGGCTGGCCATAAATCGCGAAGCCCGTCGAATCCGGACCCCGGTGCCGCAGCGACAGCAGCATCGAGGTCATCTCTCCCCCGATGTCGGCGGTCCCTCCGCGGTGGATGACACCCGCAATTCCACACATGTCCGTTCTCTCTCCCGTCAAGCGGTCAGGGCAGGCAATCCCAGTAGGTCTGGAGATCCCATTCCGTGACCGTGTGGTTGAACTTTTCCCACTCGTCGCCCTTGTAGTGCGTGAAGACCCGGTACATTTCATCCGGCATGGACGCTTTGATGACCTCGTTTTTCGACAAGGCGTCGAGGGCCTCGCCCAGGGACATGGGCAGCTTCTTGACCTGCTTGCCGGCCTCCATGGCCTCGTAGATGTTGCGCTCCTCGGGCTCGCCGGGATCCAGGTCGCGATCCATGCCGTCCTCGAAGGCCTTCAACAAAGCGCCGGCCATGAGGTAGGGATTGACCATGGAATCCACCGAGCGGTACTCGAAACGGCCCGGGGCGGATATCCGCAAGGCGCAGGTCCGGTTCTGATAACCCCAGTCGGCAAAGACCGGCGCCCAGAAGCCGGTATCCCAGAGACGCCGGTAGGAGTTGACGGTGGACGAGCCGATGGCGGTCAAGGCGCCCAGATGCTCCATCACGCCGCCGACGCATTGCAGACCGACGGGCCCGGGCTTGCGTTTGTCGATGCTGGGATCGGGCAAGAACAGGTTCTCGCCCCCCTTCAGGTAGGTGAAGGCGCCCTCGAGGCCCGGAAGCGTCTCGTTGCCGAGCTTGTTGATGGTGTCCTCGCCGCCGCGCCAAAGCGAAATGTTATGGTGGCAACCC
Organism: Kiloniellaceae bacterium; assembly: GCA_041552375.1. Classification (GTDB taxonomy): domain Bacteria; phylum Pseudomonadota; class Alphaproteobacteria; order Kiloniellales; family Kiloniellaceae; genus JAJFGK01. The sequence continues at coordinate 2,594 of JBFELD010000109.1, forward strand.
GAGGCGGAGACGCCCATGAAGGGCTTCGACATGAAGCAGGCGATGAGGTTGAACTCGCGGGCCACCTGGGCGCAGATCTGGCGATAGGTCGTCAGACGGTCGCTGTTGCGAAGCGCCGTGTCGAACTGGATGTTGAGCTCGAGCTGGCCGGGGGCGTCCTCGTGATCGCCCTGGATCATGTCGAGACCCATGGCCCGGCTGTATTCGATCACCCGCATGAAGACGGGGCGCAACGACTCGAACTGATCGATGTGATAGCAGTTCGGCTTGGAGAAACCGCCGTCCGGCAGACCGTCCTCGCCCTTCTTCAGCCACATCATCTCGGGCTCGGTGCCGGCGCGCAGGTGCAGGCCCTCGTATTTGTCCTGAAATTCCTGGTGGATGATCCGCAGGTTGCCGCGGCAGTCGGAGGTCAGATGGCCACCGGGATTCTCCGGCTCCTCCCGGTTCCTGAAACAGGTGCAATAGACCCGCGCGACGCGCTTGTCCCAGGGGATCTGGACGAAAGTCTCCGGATCGGGAATGCCGACCAGTTCCGAGGCCTCAGGCCCGTAGCCGATGTAATGGCCGTGGCGGTCCGTGTAGAGGTTCGCGGTCGAGCCGTAGACGAGCTGAAAGCCCCGCTCGGCGATCTGCTCCCAATGATCGGCCGGGATGCCCTTGCCGACGATCCGCCCGGTGACCGAAATGAACTGATAGTAGATGTAGTCGATGCCCAGTTCGTTGATCTTCTCGCGCACCTGCTTGACCAGCTCGGCGCGCCCCGGCGCGTTTACGTGTACTTCGAGATCCGTCATGGTCTTAAGACTCCCCCGTTCGGTTCCACCTCTCTTGATTTCGCCGCCCGATCCGGCCGATTGCCCGTGACGGCGAGGCACGAGACTATTGACGTAGCCCACCCAATTCCAGCATATTTAGAACCACATGTGAACCATTTATTTTAAAAGGTACGGAAATGGTTGAGGAGTCTCGGCAAGACCTGACCCAGGACGAGACCGGCGCCGCCGACGCTCCCGACTTGCCGAAGTCCGTGGCGGCCGGCGCTGCGGCGATCGCCGAGCGCCTGCTGACGGGAATTCTTGACGGGACCTATCCCGATGGCACACGCCTTCCGCCCGAGCGCGAGCTGGCGCGTCATTTCGGGGCCTCGCGAGGCACCGTGCGCGAGGCCTTGCGCCAACTCGAGGCCAAGGGCCTCCTGACCCGGCGAATCGGTAGCGGGACCTTCGTCGATCACCGCCCGGGACCGGACGGAAATGCCATCGCCCAGGCGACCAGCCCGATCGAACTCATCGACGTGCGCTTGGCGATCGAACCACAAATCGTGCGCCTGGCGGTGATCAACGCCTCGGCCCAGGATCTCGATCGTGTGGGTGAGGCCCTGCAGCGCCTCGAGGTCGTGGGCGACGACCGGGAGGCATTTTCCGGGGCCGATGAGACCTTCCACCTGCTGCTCGCGGAATGCACCCGCAATCCATTGATGGTGTGGCTCTACCAGCACGTCAACGAGGTCCGCGGCCACGCTCAATGGGGGCACATGAAAAACAAGATCCTGACCACGGGGCGGATCAGCGACTACAACGCGCAACACCGCCGGATCTACGAGGCCCTGCGAAGCCGCGACGTCGAGACCGCTGTCGCCACCATGATCGCGCACCTCGAAAAAGCACGGGAAGACCTTCTCGGCGCGCGTCACGTCTGATGTGAGGGCGGGTAGCGGAATACGAGGAGACACTAACGCTATAACTTAATCGGAAATTATGGTTATGATGGCGACCCGATAGCGTGATAACGTAACGTGCTTCAGAGTGGAACCTTTTGAAGGGAAGCGACAAGCGCTTCTAATGAATAGAAAAAAATTCGAACAGAGAAGGCCACAACTGAAGAGGGGGAACATCTGGGAGCAAAGGTAAAGCGCGGGACGCGCAATTTCACCGGGAAAGAAAATCAATTAATCGAACAATCTACGGTTAGCGGACATCGCACGCCGTAGGAAGTCGTCCGGTGTTAACCCGCTTGTGCCGGGCCCAGGGGGGGTCGAAGGCCCTGTCCGCTCGGCTTCACGACAATGTTGGGATTGGGGGATTTGCGAATGGGCAACAATCTAGACGCTCTAACAGTTATCTTTACGGAGTTCTACTACTGGCTGACCGTAGCCTTGATGTTTCTGATCCATGTCGGCTTTTGCATGTACGAGGTCGGCGCCTCGAGGGTGAAGAGCAAGATGCACACCCTCTTGAAGAACTCCATGATCATTCCACTGGTCACCGTCACCTGGTTCTTCTTCGGCTGGTACATCTATTGGGCCATGCCGGCGGGACCGGGTATCACCGGTGGATGGGACCCGCAGGAGTTCGGTGCCTACTACGTGCCTTGGAGCGAAGGCATGGGCTCGAACATGGGCGACCGCATCAGCGGCGTTTTCTGGGCAGCCTTCCTGCTCTTCTCCTGGACGGCGGCTTCGATCGTCTCGGGTGCGGTGATCGAGCGGATTCGCTCCGGTGCCTTTTGGATCTTCGCGGTTCTGGTCGGCTCGTTCACGTGGGTGATCGACGCGGCCTGGGGCTGGCACGCACGGGGCTGGATGGTCGAGGTCCTCGGCTATCATGACGCTTATGCATCGGGCGTGATCCACGCGATCGCAGGCGGCGCTGCGCTCGGCGTTCTGGTCGTGCTCGGTCCGCGGATCGGCAAGTTCGACAAGGACGGCAATCCGCGCGACATCCTGCCGCACAACCCGTGGCTGGTCTGCGTCGGGCTGTTCCTGATCTATACCGGCTTCTGGGGCTTCTACGTTGCCTGTAACGTGCCGATCATCGATCCGGCCGGCATCGAAGGCCTGTTCGGCGACACCGACGGACGGGGAATGCTCCAGGGCGAGACCTGGACGGCGACGACCATTTACCTGACGCCAACGACCTTGAGCGCCATCACCTTCAATTTCCTGATGTCGCTGGCCGGCGGCATGCTTGCCGGCTACATGGTCTCGAAGGGCGATGCCTTCTGGACCTACTCCGGCGGCCTGGCAGGTATCATCACCGCGTCGGCGGGCAATGATATCTACCACCCGATCCAAGCCATGCTGATCGGCGCCGTGGGCACTTTCTTGATGTACAAGATCCACTATTGGGTCGAGCGCAAGTTCAAGATCGACGACGCCGTCGGCGCCGTCGCGGTGCACGGTTACGCGGGCTTTATCGGCTTGGTTATCGCCGGTTTCGTCCTTTGGGGTCATCCGTCCTCACCGTTCGACGGCTATGCTCCGATCACGCCGTGGGGGAACTTCATCGGCGCCATCATCATGTTCTGGGTGCTGGGCTTCATCCCCTGTTGGATCGTGGCGAAGATCTTGAATGGCATGGGTCTTTTGCGCGTTCCAGCGGCCATGGAGCTGGCTGGTCTCGATCTCTATGAGAACGAGATGATCGAGGAGGCCAATCGTGCCGTTCATGAAGCCTCGGTCGAGGCCGCGTCGAAATAGGTCCCATGAGGCCGTCAACGGAAATCTGAAGGAGCAAAGTAATGGCAACGACAGGATATGACAGCTGGGCCGTGGACCTTGCCGACGTGGGTGCGTTCTATCCCTTCCAAGGCGCGGAGTGGCTCTTTGTAATCCTTGGGGTTGCGTTCTGGCTGATTTGGCACATCTGGCAAATCAGCTATGAGAACAAAACCATCAACGAAGAGGAGGCCAAGTTGAGCCAGCCCGGCGCCCTTGCGGATGCCGTCAACAAGGCTGCCCATCGCCAAGACGCGCTGGAATAGCATTCCAGGCAAACCTTTGTATCAAACTACTCAGCGCCCGGGCCAGGCGGCCCGGGCGCCTTCTTGTCGAGATGGGGTCATGAGTGACCGCGTGGACCAAAACCAACCCCTCCAGAGACATGAATTCGGCGCCGGACGTGGCAAGCTGCGTAACGGGCTCGTCATCGGTGCGCTGATTGTCGTGGTCGGCCTCTGGGCCTTTCTGATCGCCGGCGGCAGCTTGCCGGACGGTAAGCCCATTGGTGTGGCTCTCATCGTCGGCGGTCTGGCGTTTTGTCTGTGGACCTGGAAGGCGTCGCGAAGCAGTCGGGTCCTGTTGACGCTTTCGCCGGAGGGTATTTGGTTCGAGCCTTGGGGAGAGGTGACGGTCCCCTGGCATGCCGTGGGACGAATCTATGCCCGTGGCGGCCGACTGCGCCGCTTCCTTTGCCTCGAACTCGCGAACCAGGGCGAGGTGATGCTGGCCTCCCTGCCAGCGGAGCAGCGAAAGGTGTTGGACCGCAGCCCGCTCACGCGCCTGCCGCTTCTCTTTATCCCCTACGGCGCCGTCGACGCACCGCCCGTCGAGCTGGGAGACCTCATGCGCAGCTATCTGAACGCCACCCCGCGCTGACCTCGCCAAGCGCCAGTGGTGCCGGCACGAGCGCTCTAGCCGTCCGCCCCGCCCGACTTGATGATGAAGTCGCGCAACATCGCATAGTGGCGCTGCGTGTCGGTCCCGAACAATGGATCGACCCTGGCAAAAAGCTCCTGATCCAATTCGGCCAAGTCCCCCTCGTTCAGCAGTTCGTCCGCCAAAGGGAGAAAGTGTTCTTCTTCCATGCGCATATGGTGGCGCTGCGACTCGATGAACTCCTTTGCTGCCCGCACGAGTTGAGCGCGCGGCAGCTCCGCTTCATCGAGAACCCGGCGGACGATGTGGGCCATGTTCTGAGTAAGCTGCGACAGCTCCTCATGCAGCTCGCCAAGCCCACGCAAGCGAGCGGCCCGCTCGGGCGCGATCTCGAGGAGCTTCTCCGCAACCAGGTCTTCCTTTGGATGGTGGCACTCGTCGGGAAAGTCGGCGAAGTAGAGAACGATGTCCTGCAGGCGCTCATAGTCCGGCCGACCACCCGCGGCGAAAATTTCGATCTGCTCGTCGAGAATGCGCAACAGCACAGCCATATTCGCGTGCTCGCCGCGGATGTCTTCCAGAATGCTTCCCATGATCGCGCCCCGGGGCAGTTTACCCTCGTTTGGACCATCATAGCGTGATTTGGGAAAATGGCACCCTTAACAGTCGAACGCGCGGGCTCAGAGGCGCCGCGCCAGAGCGTCGCGGTCATGAATCGAAGAGGCCCCCAGACGACAGCTGGAGGCCTCAACAAAATGTAACGGGATGCC
>JBFELD010000110.1:0-7735 GCA_041552375.1 Kiloniellaceae bacterium
GCACAGGTGTGAAGCAGCAAAGCGCGACGACAACGCTGCCGACGATTCCGAGCCTCAATAAGCTTTTGTTTGTCATCTCTCGGCCTCCCGTCGCGGCAACCCGCGCGTCGTGATGCACCAATATGTTCTCGCGCCTTCACGCATGCTAGAACCTGGAGTGACTACAGAATCAAGAGGTTTGTGATGAGCAAGACGAGCGGAGATTTCAGCATCGGTGAGTTGGCCGAGCATACCGGCGTCGGGATCGAGACGATTCGTTACTACGAGCGCGAGGGTTTGCTACCGAGAGTGCGGCGCACACAAGGCGGTCATCGACTGTTCGATGACACGCACCTCCATCGATTGCTATTCATTCGGCGTAGCCGGGAGTTGGGCTTTTCCGGAGCCGAGGTCAGAGCGCTTTTGAGATTGGTCGACGGTGGCTATACCTGCGGTGAGGTCCGAGACCTGACGCTAGAGCGCCTGACCGACGTGCGGATGAAGATCGCGGATCTGCGCCGCCTCGAGAAGACCTTGGCCGAGATATCGTCCAAATGCCGAGGCGGGAACGTCCCCGAATGCCCGGTCATCGAGGCGCTTTCAGACAACTTCCTCCGATAGCGGATTTCTTAACGACATCTCGCCTTGACCTTCCAGTGACTGGAAGCCTCATATAGGGTGTATCGCCCTGCTCGGAGGTGTCGCCGGTTCGGTGGCAAGAGTCATGTCGGCCACGGATAAGCAAAAAACGGAAGCGCAAGACGACGCGTCGCCTCATTTGGAGAACGCGCGTGGGCACGGCTGCTGTGGCCATCATGGGGCGTCCGTGGTCACGCCTCCGCCGGATGCCCCTTACTTCTGCCCCATGTGTCCGGGCGTGGAGAGCGAGACGCCCGCCGCCTGTCCCAAGTGTGGCATGGCCTTGGAGGCAGCCGCGGTTCTGCCGGCAACCCGCACGCAGTACAGCTGTCCGATGCATCCGGAGATCGTCCAAGACGAGCCTGGCGACTGCCCGATCTGCGGCATGGCGCTGGAGTCGATGACGGTCTCCGTCGAGAAGGCCCCCAATCCCGAGTTGGTCGATATGACGTGGCGCTTCTGGATTGCCGCGGCGCTGACGGTGCCGTTGTTGGTCATCACCATGGGCGAGTTGATCCCGGGGTTGGCCGACCTCGTCGCCGGTGCCTGGAACCCCTGGGCACAGCTCATCCTTGCCACGCCTGTCGTGGTTTGGGCCGGCGCGCCTTTCTTTGCGCGCGGTTGGGCCTCGATCGTCTCGCGCCATCTCAACATGTTCACGCTGATCGCCATCGGTACCGGCAGCGCTTTTCTCTATAGCCTGGCGGCGGTGCTGATCCCCGAGTCATTTCCCGCCGGCTTTCGCGATCCGGCGGGGCGCGTCGGCCTCTACTTCGAGGCGGCGGCGGTGATCACGACCCTGGTCCTGCTCGGTCAGGTCTTGGAGTTGCGCGCTCGCGAGCGGACCGGCAGCGCCCTACGCGCGCTTCTCGACCTGGCGCCCAAGACGGCGCGCCGGGTCGGCGAGGACGGCAGCGAGGAGGAGGTGGGGCTGGAGCGGGTCCAGCCGGGCGACCGTCTGCGCGTGCGCCCGGGTGAGAGCGTTCCGGTCGACGGGATCGTGTTGGAAGGTCACAGCTCGCTCGACGAGTCCATGGTCACCGGCGAGTCGATGCCGGTCGAGAAGGTCGCCGGGTTAGCGGTCATCGGCGGCACGATCAACGGCACCGGGAGCCTGATCATAGAGGCCGAACGGGTCGGCCAGGACACCATGCTGGCTCGGATCGTACAGATGGTCGCCGAGGCGCAGCGCAGCCGGGCGCCGATCCAGCGCTTGGCCGACCGGGTCGCGGGATACTTCGTGCCCGCCGTGATTCTCGTCGCCGTCGTCGCCTTCATCATCTGGGCACTGGCCGGACCGCCGCCGGCCCTGGCCTATGCGCTTATCGCCGCCGTATCGGTACTGATCATCGCGTGCCCTTGCGCCCTCGGTTTGGCCACGCCCATGTCGATCATGGTCGGGGTGGGCCGGGGCGCGCACGCCGGGGTCCTGATCAAGAATGCCGAGGCGCTGGAGCGTTTCGAGAAGGTAGATACCCTGGTGGTCGACAAGACCGGCACCTTGACCGAGGGCAAGCCGCGACTGACGGAGGTCGTAACCGCCGCGGGGTTCGACGAGGATGAGTTGCTGGCACTCGCGGCCAGTCTGGAACGGGCGAGCGAGCACCCCCTGGCGGAAGCCGTCGTCGCGGCGGCCGAGGCGCGGGGCTTGGCGCTCAGCGAGCCGGCCGGCTTTGCGTCGGTCACCGGCAAAGGCGTGGCGGGTCGTGTGACGGCTCGCGAGGTCGTGCTCGGCAATGCCGCGATGATGGCCGAGCGGGGCCTCGATACGGCATCGCTCGACGCGCGTGCCGAAGGTCTGCGCGGGGAGGGGGCGACTGCTCTTTACGTCGCCATCGGCGGCCGTGCGGCGGGCTTGATCGCCGTCGCCGACCCGATCAAGGAGACGACGCCGGCGGCGCTGCAGGCCCTCAAGGCCGAGGGCCTGGAGATCGTGATGCTGACCGGTGACAACACAACCACCGCCGAGGCCGTGGCACGCCGTCTTGGCATCGACAAGGTCGAAGCCGAGGTCCTGCCCGAAGACAAGAACGCGGTTGTGCGCCGCCTGCGCGAGGCCGGGCGGGTCGTCGCCATGGCCGGTGACGGCGTCAACGATGCACCGGCGCTGGCCCAGGCCGATATCGGCATCGCCATGGGCAGCGGCACCGATGTGGCCATCGAGAGCGCCGGCGTGACCCTGGTCAAGGGCGACCTCACCGGTATCCTGCGGGCGCGCCGCTTGAGCCGCGCGACCATGGGCAACATCCGCCAGAACCTGGTCTTCGCCTTTCTCTACAACGCCCTCGGCGTGCCGGTCGCCGCCGGCGTTCTGTTCCCGGTTTTCGGCATCCTGCTCAGCCCGATGATCGCGGCCGCCGCCATGAGCCTCAGCTCGGTCTCCGTGGTGGGGAACGCCCTGCGGCTGCGCAGGGCGAACTTGTGAGGAGAGGGGTGCATGAACATCGGCGAAGTGGAACGGTTGGCCGGCTTGCCGGCCAAGACCATCCGCTATTACGAGGAGATCGGCCTCATCCGCCCGCGGCGCGAGGCCAACGGCTACCGGCGCTTCGCCGAGACCGACCTGCATAAACTGCGTTTTCTTCAGCGGGCGCGGGGCCTGGGCTTCAGCATCGACGACTGCCGGGCGCTGCTCTCCCTCTACTCGGACGAGACCCGCGCCTCGGCCGACGTGAAGGCGATCGCGTCAGGTCATCTGGAGCGCATCGACGCCAAGATCGCCGAGCTGCAAAGCCTGCGCCGTGTGCTCGCGGCCCTCATCAAAGACTGCCACGGCGACCAGCGCCCGGACTGCCCGATCCTGGAGGACTTGGCGGGACCGCCCGAGAGTGACCTGTCGTGACAGCGAAGACACGCAACCTATTGATTTTCATTGTTGTGCTGATCGTGGCCAGCGTGGCCTTCACGGTCTTTCACTTGTCGCGGGACCGGCATTCGGGGAGCGACTTGGCGCTTGCTCCCGACAACCGGGCGGTCGTTATGTTGGGAGAGCGCATCTATCAGGCGGAGTGCGCCGTCTGCCACGGGGCCGACCTCGATGGGCAAGAGAACTGGCGCGAGAGGGGGGCGGACGGCCGCCTCCCGGCGCCGCCGCACGATGTCACGGGCCACACCTGGCACCATCCCGACAAGGTGCTCTTCGAGCTGACCAAGCAGGGACCGGCGGCCCTCGTCGGCGGCGACTACGAGAGCGACATGCCCGGCTACGACGGCGCCCTCAGCGATGCTGAGATCATCGCCGTGCTCTCCTTCATCAAGAGCCGCTGGCCGCCCGAGATCCAGCGCCGCCACGACCAGATCAACGCCCAGGCGACACCCTGAACATCATACGAAGCCTCACCCATGCCGCGTGGCGCGAAAGCCGCAGCGGCGGCAGACGACTTTCTGCACGTTGCCGCCGGCGCCGAAGCTCAAGACCTCTTCGATGACTTGGAAGTCATGGAGCCCCAAGCGGCAGAGCAAGCGGCCCAACCAGGCCGGCAAGGTATCAGGTTCGTTGGTCATGCCCCCAACCTTGAAGGCTCATCCTACCATGAAAGACAGGCCGGACGCGACGGCGGTTGACGGCGGGCGCCGGTCTGCTAGTGAAGGGGTCGGACGGTGCTTGCAGGGACCCAAGCGGAGAGAGGCGCGCAATGAAACTGAGCGATTTCCGGATCCTGACCTTCGATACCTATGGCACCCTCATCGACTGGGAGGGGGGGATCTCCACGGCCCTGGAGCCCTTGCTGGCGCGCAAGACGCCACGCCCCTCGATGGACGAAGCGCTCGAAGCCTTCGGCCGCGCCGAGACCCACCATGAGCACAGCGAGCCCGGGCTGCTCTACAGCGATTTGCTGAGCAAGACCTACCGCGAGATCGCCCACGACTGGGGGGTCGAGGCAACGGACGACGAGGCCCGGACCTTCGGCCGCTCGGTCAAGCACTGGCCGGCCTTCGACGACGCGCCCGAGGCCCTCAAGTATCTGCGCCAGCATTTCTTCATGGCGACGCTCACCAACTGCGACCGGATCAGCTACATGGGCTCCAACGCGCGCCTGGAGATCGAATGGGACGCAATCTACACGGCCCAGGACGTGGGGTCCTACAAGCCCAATCAGCGCAATTTCGATTTCATGTTGGAGCGCGTGCGCAAGGACTTCGGCATCTTGCCCTCCGAGATCCTGCACGTCGCCCAGAGCCTCACCCATGACCATGTCCCGGCCACCAAGGCGGGCTTAATCAAGGTCTGGATCGACCGGCGCCATGACAAGGAGGGCTTCGGTGCCACGGTCGCGCCGAGCGCGGACTATCACCTCGAGTTCACATTCAACAGCATGGCCGACCTCGCCGCCGCGCACCAAGCCGAGCTATTGGCGGGCGCATAGGAGTGAAGGTCGGCCTCGATCACGGGACTTGTCGCCGTAGGCCAACAATCGCCGCGCGCGAGCTATTAAGTCTCTGGTCTCAGGGGCGCGGACTGCTACTCTCATAGAGGATACGAGCCGGAGGAGGGGATATGGCTGAGCGACTGCCGGACCAGGCGCGTGTGGTCATCATCGGTGGTGGCATCGTCGGATGCTCGATCGCCTATCACTTGACGAAGTTGGGCTGGGACGATGTCGTCCTGCTCGAGCGCAAGCAGCTAACTTGCGGTACCACCTGGCACGCCGCCGGTTTGGTCGGGCAGCTGAGGGCGACGGCCAACCTGACCCGGCTCGCCCAGTACACCACCGACCTCTACGCCGGCCTGGAGGCGGAGACCGGACAGGCCACCGGCTTCAAGCAGAACGGCTCGATCAGTCTCGCAACCTGCGAGGAGCGCTTCGAGGAGTTGAAGCGCGGCGCCTCCATGGCGCGCACCTTCGGCCTCGAGGTCGACGTGATAAGTTCTGGCGACATCAAGGAGATGCACCCGCTTTTGAATGTCGAGTCGGTGGTCGGCGGCGTTTTCCTGCCAAAGGACGGCCAGACAAACCCGATCGACACCTCGATCGCGCTCTCAAAGGGTGCGCGCATGGGCGGCGCGAAGGTCCTCGAGAACGTCAAGGTGACCGGCATCCGCCAGGACAACGGGCGGGTCACCGGTGTCTCGACCGATCAGGGCGATATCACCGCCGAGTACGTCGTGCTCGCCGCCGGCATGTGGAGCCGCGAGTTGGGCCGTGCCGCCGGCGTCAACGTGCCGCTTCACGCTTGCGAGCACTTCTACATCCTGACCGATCCCGTGCCGGGGTTGCCGAGCGACATCCCGGTGCTGCGCGATCCCGACGGTTGTGCCTACTACAAGGAAGACGCGGGCAAGCTGCTGCTCGGTGCCTTCGAGCCCAACGCCAAGCCCTGGGGCAGCGATGGCATTCCCGAGGACTTCTGCTTCGACGAGTTGCCCGAGGACGTGGAGCACTTCATGCCGATCCTGGAGCGCGCCATCGGCATGGTGCCGGCGCTGGAATCGGTCGGTATCCGCAAGTTCTTCAACGGGCCGGAGAGCTTCACCCCCGACGTGCGCTACATGTTGGGAGAAACGCCGGAGCTTCGTCATCTATTCGTCGCCACCGGCTTCAACTCCATCGGCATTCAATCCGCCGGCGGCGCCGGTAAGGTCCTGGCCGAGTGGATCGTCGAGGGGCATCCGACCATGGACGTAGCCGACGTCGACGTTCGGCGCATGATGCCTTTTCAGAACAACCTCGCCTATATTCGCGAGCGGGTATCGGAATCCCTGGGGCTGCTCTATGCCATGCACTGGCCCTATTACCAGAACGAGACCGCGCGGGGTCTGCGACGCTCGCCCTTCCACCACCGCTTGGCCGAGCGCGGCGCCTGCTTCGGTGAGGTGGCGGGCTGGGAGCGTCCGAACTGGTTCGCGCCCGAGGGGATGGAGCCCAAGTACGAATACAGCTACAAGCGCCAGAACTGGTTCCCCTATGCGGCCGAGGAGCACAAGGCGGTGCGCGAGGGGGTGGCGCTCTTCGACCAGACCTCCTTCGCCGAGTTTTTGGTCCAGGGGCGAGATGCGGAAACGGTGCTGCAAAGGGTCTGCGCGAACGATGTGGCGGTGCCGGATGGGCGGGTGGTCTATACCCAATGGCTGAACGCACGAGGCGGGATCGAGGCCGATCTGACCGTGACCCGCCTGGCGGAGGACGCCTATATGGTCATCACCGCCGGCGCCAACGCAACGCGCGATTTCTGCTGGCTCAAACGCAGCATCGACGCGGACGAGCACTGCATCACCACCGATGTTTCCTCGGGCTATGCCACGCTGGGCCTCATGGGGCCGAAGAGCCGCGAGCTTCTGACCACGCTAACCCGCGCGGACTTGTCCAACGACGGTTTTCCCTTCGGCACGTCCCAGGAGATCGAAATCGGTTACGCCAAGGTCCGGGCGCTTCGCATCACCTATGTCGGTGAGCTGGGCTGGGAGCTCTACATTCCGACCGAGATGGCCTTGCATGTCTTCGAGCAGGTCATGGAGGCGGGGGAGGCTTTTGGTCTCAAGCCGGCAGGTATGCACGTGATGGACGCTTGCCGCCTCGAGAAGGCCTTCCGTCACTGGGGCCACGACATCACCGACGAAGACACGCCGATCCAGGCCGGTCTGGGCTTTGCCTGTGCTTTCGAGAAGAACATCCCCTTCATCGGCCGCGACGCCCTGCTACGGCAAAAGGAGGCGGGCGTCTCACGGCGCATCGCACAGTTCGTGCTCGATGATCCGGAGCCGCTGGTCTACCACAACGAGCCGATCTGGCGCGACGGCGAGATCGTTGGCTACTTGAGCTCGGGCAATTACGGCCATCACCTGGGCCGCGCGGTTGGGCTCGGTTACGTCAACGCGCCCGCGGGCCAGGCCATCACCGCCGACTGGATCAAGGAAGGGCGCTACGAGATCGAGGTTGCTTGCGAACGCTTTCCGGCCCAAGTCAGCCTCAGGCCGCTTTACGATCCGAAGGCCGAGCGCGTGAAAACGTGATTGGCCAGCCAATTCGAGGATGACCGAAATGGCGACTGGCCCTATTACTTCTTGAGCTTGATCCTATGTCGGTGAGCCGGGGAAAGGTAGAAGTGCGTATCCGCTCGAGCTTCGCCTGAACACTCATTCGATTGGAGATATTTTCATGCTGGTTGGGGTCCCGAA
>JBFELD010000111.1:0-7726 GCA_041552375.1 Kiloniellaceae bacterium
ACGGCGCATGGGGCGCTGACCTGGCATGCCGGCCTGCGGGCCGGACAGACCCTCGTCGTTCATGGTGCCGGTGGCGGGGTCGGTCTTGCCGCGGTGGAAGTCGGCAAGGCCTTGGGCGCGCGGGTGATCGCTAGCGCCGGCGGTGCCTCGAAGCTCGCCCTCGCCGAGGCTCACGGCGCCGATGCGTTGATCGACAGTCGCGCCGAGGACATTCGCGCGCGGATGCTGGAGCTTACCGATGGCCGGGGTGCCGATGTGATCCTTGACCCGGTCGGTGGCGCGGTCTTCGAGGCCTCGCTGCGCGCCATAGCCTGGGGTGGGCGCATTCTGGTCATCGGATTCGCCTCGGGAGAGGTGCCGAAGATCCCGGCCAACCTGCTGCTGGTCAAGAACATCGCCGCGATGGGGATCTATTGGGGCTCCTACCGCAAACGTGCGCCAGAGATGCTGGCCGCCCAGTTTCAAGAGCTCGGGCGCTGGTTCGAGGAAGGACGCCTGAAACCCGGCGTCAACCACGTGATGCCTTTTGCCGAGGCGGCCGCCGCCTTGCGACTTCTTCTCGATCGCAAAGCGAGAGGCAAGGTGGTGTTAACCTCGGCCGAGGCAGAGTAAGAGCCACCATGAGCGAACCGATTCGCGATCATTACGAAGCTTATCCCTACCCGTCGCGCGACCCCGGGGAGGAGAAGAGCCGCCTCGTCACCGGCTCACCGAGCCATCTATCGGAGGTGAACCACTATCTCTTCGACGGCGCGCGGGATTTCAGCAAGCCCTTCCGAGCGCTGGTCGCCGGCGGCGGCACCGGCGACGCGACGGTCATGCTGGCCCAGCAACTGGCCGACGCCGGGCCGGCCGGTGAGGTCGTCTACCTCGATCTCTCGCACGCCGCCGCCGAGGTCGCCCAAGCACGGGTGCAGGCCCGTGGCTTGAGCAACGTCAGCTTTCACCGCGCCGGCATCGCAGAGCTCCCGGGCCTCGGCTTGGTGCCTTTCGACTACATCGATTGCTGCGGCGTTCTCCACCACCTGCCCGACCCGACCGAGGGATTGCGTATCCTGGCGGGGTCGCTGGCACCGGGCGGCGGCATGGGCCTCATGCTCTATGGCCGTTTCGGGCGCCGCGGGGTCTATGAAATGCACTCCATGCTGCGTCGCTTGTCCGGGATGAAACCTCCCGCCGCGCGGCTCGATCTGGCGCGCCGCCTGCTCGACGCCCTGCCAAGGACCAACTGGCTGAAGCGCAACCCCTTCCTCGGCGATCACAAGCGCGGCGATGCGGAGTTGGCCGATCTGCTGTTGCACCCGTTGGACCGGCCCTTCCAAGTGTCGGATATCGCGGAGCTGACGGCGGACGCGGGACTGGAGATCGTCAGCTTCATCGAGGCCATTCGCTATGAGCCGTCGAGCTACATCAAGGACCCCCGGCTTTTGAAAGCCATGGGGTCCCTTTCGGTTTTGGAGCGCGCCGCCTTTTCCGAGGAGTTGGCCGGAAACATCAAGACCCATGTCTTTTATGTCACCAACGCGCCGGCGACGACCGAGGCGCAGCCGGACGGGCCCGACGTGATCCCTTGCCTCAAGTCCTATGACGGTAAGGAGTTGGCCCGGGCCTGTGGGCGCAACTTGCTTTTGAAGGTGGAGTTCGACGGCCTTCCGCTCGGCTTCGCTCTGCCGCGGCTCACGCCGCTGATCCTGGAGCGAATCGACAACGCCACGCCGCTTGGCCAAATCCACGACCAGCTACGGGCGCTGGACCCGGGCCTCGACTGGGAAGACTTCCTGGCGCAGTTCCAGGACTTGCATCGCGTCCTCAGGGGCTTGAACCAGCTTCTCCTGCGCCGGCCTCACACCAAATCCTGATATTAGGCACCCAGGTAGTAAAAATAATCGAGCGGCGGGGGATCGCCGCCGGCGTCCTTCAGGAGGGCGTGGGTTTGGCCACGGTGATGGGTCTGATGGTTGAAGAGATGGGTGAAGAACTGCGCGTAGCTGCCACTCTTGGGCTCGCCCTTCATGTTGCGGAAGCTGAGCGTGCGGGCGTAGTGTTCGGCCCTCATTCGGTCGACGAAGGCAATGATGCGCCGGTCTTCGGTTTGGCGCGCCTCGCACAGTTCGGCAAAGTCCTCGCAGAGAATCTGGTCCAAGGACTTGACGCTGACCTCGCGGCCCTCGAAGCGGTCCATCCACAATCGGTCGGCCAGGAGAATGTGACTGAGGGTCCCGAAGATCGAGGTGAAGTAGGCGGCCGGACGCTCTTTTTCGATCTCGCCTTCGGGCAGCCGCTCGACCGCGTTGTAGAGGCGCTGGTTAGCCCAGGCGTTGTAGCGCCCGAAGATCTGGAAATGCTCCTGCATCATGGGTCCCGATCCTTCCCGATCCTGATTCACCCGCAACTATAAAACGATGAAGGGCGGCTCGAAAGAGCCGCCCTCCGCATGGGGCCTCGCCGCCGTGCAAGGCTAGCAAGCATCGCGCTCCACGCCGATATCCCGCAGCGATCTCAGGTCCAGATCGTGAAGGTCATGGGCGATCCGCAACTCGCGGCGCGCCAGATCAAGGTCCAGTGCGAGATCGCGCAACTGGAACCGTAGGGCTCCGATCATCCGACGCAGATAGGTGGCGCCGAACTCACGCGGAGCGAAAGCTTCTTGTTTATACGTAACCTGGGCCATTTTGCCGTCTCTCCATCCATCTCGCGCCGGCACGCCCCACCACGGGGCGCCCTCCGCCAGTCTCTCAGAAGCGAAGAGTTAGGGAGAACGGGGCCGCCGCACCAGTGCGGCCTCGACAAGAGCTCCATGCAAAAAAATCATGGCGGCCATTCATAAAATCTTAACCCCGAATCGTGCCTGGCCCCGGCCCTATTCCGTCAGCTCTTGCCGGGCGGCGAAAAGGTCGAGCGCCTCGGGATTGGCGAGCGCCTCCTTGTTCTTGACCGGTCGGCCGTGGACGACATCGCGCACCGCCAGCTCGACGATCTTGCCCGACTTGGTGCGCGGGATGTCGGCCACTTGCAGCACCCTGGCCGGGACGTGTCGCGGCGTGCAACCGGCACGGATCTCCGCCTTGATGGTCTTGATCAATGCCTCGTCAAGCTCGAGGCCGGGCCGCAGCTTGACGAAGAGCACGACACGCACGTCGCCTTGCCAGTCCTGGCCGATGACGATGCTTTCCTCGACCTCTTCCATGCGTTCGACCTGGCGGTAGATCTCCGCCGTGCCGATACGCACACCGCCGGGGTTCAAGGTGGCGTCCGAACGGCCGTAAACGATGATGCCGCCATGCTCGGTCAAGGTGATGAAGTCGCCGTGGTGCCAGACCCCGGGATAGGTCTCGAAGTAGGCGCCCCGGTAACGTGCGCCCTCCGGGTCGTTCCAAAAGGCGACCGGCATGGAGGGAAAGGGCTTGAGGCAAACCAGCTCGCCCTTCTCGCCAACGACCGCGGCCCCCTGATCGTCGAAGACCTGGACCGCCATGGCGAGATGACGCGCCTGGATCTCGCCGCGCCAGACCGGGCCGATCGGATTACCGCCCATGAAGCAGCCGATGATGTCGGTGCCGCCGGCGATCGACGACAGGCAGACGTCGGCCTTGATGTGCCGGTAGACGTAGTCGAACCCCTCCGGCACCAGCGGCGAGCCGGTCGAGGTGACGGTGCGAAGGGCGGAAAGGTCATGGCTCGAGGCCGGATCGACGCCGGCGTTGTTGCAGGCATCGATGTACTTGGCCGAGGTGCCGAAGAGCGTCCCCTTCTCCGTTTCGATAAAGTCGAACAGAATGTTGCCGGAGGGATGGAAGGGCGAGCCGTCGTAGAGCAACAGCGTCGCCTCCGCCGCCAGGGACGAGACCAACCAGTTCCACATCATCCAGCCACAGGTGGTGAAGTAAAAGACCCGGTCGTCGCGGCGCACGTCGCACTGCAGTTTGTGCTCTTTTAAATGTTGCAGCAGCGTCCCGCCGGCGCCGTGCACGATGCACTTGGGCTGGCCCGTGGTGCCCGAGGAATACATGATGTAGAGCGGTTGGTTGAAGGGCACCCGGCAATAGGCGATCTCGCCGGCTTCGTGGGGAGCAATGAAGTCGGCAAAAGCCACGCTCTTGTCCAACCCCGTGAGGTTGGGCTTCTCCGCAAGGTACGACACGACGACGATGCGCTTTAGGCTCGCCAGTCGCGGTGCGAAGGCCCGCACGCGCTCGAGCGAATCGATGACCTTGCCGTTGTAGTAGTAGCCGTCCGGACAAAACAGCACCTTGGGCTCGATTTGGCCGAAGCGGTCGAGCACCCCTTGCACCCCGAAATCGGGCGAGCAGGACGACCAGATCGCGCCCAGAGAGGCCGTCGCCAGCATGGCGACCACCGTCTCCGGCATGTTGGGCATGAAGCCGGCAACCCGGTCGCCTTCGCCGACGCCCAGGCCCGCCAGCGCCGCGGCCGTGCGCGCGACCAGGTCATGGAGCTCGGCGTAGCTGAGACGCCGGCGCACCTTATCCTCGCCCCAAAAAACGATGGCATCGTGACCGTCGCGACGGCGCAGCAGGTTCTCAGCGAAATTGAGCCGAACCTCCGGGTAGAAGCGCGCGCCCGGCATCTTGTCACCATCGACCAGGACCGGCTCACGCGCGCCCTCGTGGATCACACCGCAGAAGTCCCAGACCGCTTCCCAGAAACCCTCGAGATCCTCGACCGACCAGGCGTAGAGATCGTGATAGTCATCGAAGACCCGACCCGAGCGCTCGGCGAGCCCGGTCATGAATCGGGTCAAATTGGTTGCTTGGATCCGCTCGGGTGAAGGTTGCCACATCGGCCCTGTCATACGGCGCCCCCTTTGCCGATAAACCGTTCGCGACAGTATAGCGTTCCCGCCCCGGCACAAAAGAGCCGGCACGCATGGCTGCCATGACGGCAAGGATCTTGGCCCCTAGACACGCTCACTCTATCATCGCGCGTCATGGCCTTCGAATCCTCCCTGCGAGAACGCATCTCCGCCAGTCCCGACGTGGTTCACGGCGCGCTTTACATGACCTTCGCGGCACTGTGCTTCGCGATCATGAACGTGTTGGTGCGCGAGGCTGGGCGCACGCTCGACCCACTTCAGATCGCCTTCCTGCGCAACGCCTTCGCGCTTGTCTTCATCATGCCCTGGGTGCTGCGCCAAGGCCGGGCCGCCTTCAAGACCGAGCGGCTGAGCCTTCACGTCTGGCGCGCCGTGACCGGGATCATCGCCATGTTCATCTGGTTCAGCGCGGTGGTTTTGGTCCCGCTGGCCGAGGCGGTGGCGCTGAACTTCACGTTGCCGCTCTTCGCCATCATCGGCGCCGCCTTGGTCCTGCGCGAGAGGGTGGGCCCCAGGCGTTGGAGCGCCACGTTTCTCGGGTTTCTCGGCATGCTGGTGATCTTGCGCCCGGGCTTTCAGGAGGTCACCTGGGCGACGACGCTGCCGATCATCGCGGCCGTCTTCATGGCGACCTCGGTCTTGATGGTAAAGCGCCTGTCCGATACCGAGAGCGCACCCACCATCGTCTTGTATATGAACCTTTTCATGACAGGCCTGTCCTTGGTGCCGGCGCTTTTCGTCTGGCGCTGGCCGGACCTGCACTCGCTGGGGGCCACCATCGGGTTGGGTTTCCTCGCCATGGTCGCGCACCTGGCCCTGGCACGCTCCTATGCCAAGGCCGACGCCTCGGCGGTCATGCCTTTCGACTATATGCGCCTGCCTTTCATCGCCGCGATCGCCTATCCGCTCTATGGCGAGGTCGCGGACCTTTGGACCTGGACGGGTGCGGCCATCATCGCCGGATCAGCCTTCTATATCGCCCGCCGCGAGGCGGCGCTGGCGCGCGCCAACAAGGCCTCCATCACCGCCGCCCATGCCGCGCGGGGCCGGTAGCCAAGCCGGTCCGGCTTTGCTATAGAGCGCAGCCACTGTGACGGTTCGTCAGTCTTTTAGCGAGGACCCATGAAAATCGATTCTATGGCCGCCATCGTGACCGGAGGCGGCTCCGGCCTGGGTGCAGCCGCCGCGCGCGAGCTGGCGAGTGCCGGAGCCAGGGTCGCCCTGCTCGATATCGACGAGACGGCGGCACGCGCCGAGGCCGAGGCGATTGGCGGGGTGGGGCTTGCCTGCGACGTCGGGGACGCCGCCTCAGCCGAGACAGCCGTGGCCGCGGCCCGGGAGGCGCACGGCCCCTGCCGCATCCTCGTCAGCTGCGCCGGTATCGCGCCGGCCGGACGCATCGTCGGCCGTGACGGACCGATGCCCCTTGCCGACTTCGAGCGCGCGGTCCGCGTCAACCTGATCGGCACCTTCAACCTGATGCGTTTGGCCGCCGCCGACATGGTCGGCGCCGAGCCTCTGGAGGACGGGGAGCGCGGGGTCATCATCTCAACCGCCTCCATCGCCGCCTTCGAAGGACAAATGGGTCAAGCCGGCTATGCCGCCTCGAAGGCCGGCGTGGTCGGGCTCACCCTGCCGGCGGCACGCGAGCTATCCCGCAAGGGCGTCCGGGTTCTGGCGATCGCGCCGGGGCTCATGGAGACGCCGATGCTGCTGAACCTGCCGCAAGAGGTCCAGGACGACCTGGCCGATCAACCGCTCTTCCCCAAGCGCCTTGGCCGGCCCGGGGAGTACGCCCGCCTCGTACGTCACATGGTCGAGAACGTCCAGCTCAACGGCGAATGCGTACGCCTCGACGGGGCCATGCGCATGCAATAACCGCTCAGCCGGCGGCGATGGCCTCGATCGACCGCGCCAGCGTGGCGTCACGCTCGGACAAGCCATCGCAGTCGTGCGTGGTCAGCAGGATCTCCACCCGGTTGTAGACATTCGACCACTCGGGATGATGGTCCTGGGACTCCGCCGCCAGAGCGACGCGGTTCATGAACCCCCAGGCTTGGTTGAAGCTCTTGAATTTGAATGATTTTTGGATGGCATCACGCCCCTCGACCGGGGCCCAGCCGGACAGCTCCTCGAGGAGGCGGGCGCGGGCCTCCGGGGTCAATCGTTCGACCATCTCACGGCCTCCCGTCCTTGATAACGGCGAGCCTGACGAGGGTTGGCGGCCAGGTCAAGGCGAGTTAGGGTCGAGGTCGAGCAATTCAAGGGTGTTGCCATGGGAAGAGTGCACGATACCGGGCGATTTACCACACCGCCGCAGGTCTCGGAGTTGGAGGCCCTCTCGCGCGAGGCTTTCGCGTCGATCCCAAAAGAGCTGCGTGGCGCGCTCGGTAACGTCGTCATCCAGGTCGTCGATTTCCCCGATGACGAGACCCTGGAGGAGCTGGACTGCGAATCTCCCTTCGATCTGCTAGGGCTCTATCAGGGCGTCGACCTGACGCGCAAAAGCATTTTGGACGTCACCCCGGACTGCGACATGATCTATCTCTATCGCCGGCCGATCCTCGATTATTGGTGCGAGACAAACGATGACCTGGGCAATGTCATCCGCCATGTGCTGATCCATGAGATCGGCCACCACTTCGGGTTCTCGGACGAGGATATGGAACGCATCGAGCAACAGGTTTAGGACCGAAACACCGATCCGGACGAGACGACATGGGCGACGATCACCATCACCACGACCAACCCTCCGAGATCGAGCTGCGCGTCAAGGCGCTCGAGTCGCTTTTGGTCGAGAAGGGTCTCGTCGATCCGGAGGCCCTCGACCTTCTCATCGACACCTACGAGACCAAGGTCGGCCCACACAACGGCGCGCGCGTCGTGGCCAAA
>JBFELD010000112.1:0-7713 GCA_041552375.1 Kiloniellaceae bacterium
GTGCCCGAGACCAAGATCAGCAACTTGCCCTACGTGCGCAATATCCGCGTTCGCTTCGACGCCTTTCCCGACATAGAGGTCCCCGCCGAGATCAAGGAGGTCGGACGGGAAGCGAGTGCCACCACACGGACCTATCCGATCACCATCGTCATGGATCAGCCGGAGGGCGCGATGATCCTTCCCGGCATGGCCGGCCGCGCGACGGCCGACGTCTCCCAGCCGGGAGCATCGGGCCTGGTGGTTCCGGTCGCGTCCGTCTTTTCGGCCGCCGGCGAGGATGGCAGCTATGTCTGGGTCATCGACGAGACGAGCAGCACGGTCGCCCGGCGCGCAATCGAGACCGGGCAAATAACGCCACATGGGATCATTGTCACCTCCGGTGTCGAGGCTGGTGAATGGGTGGCGACGGCGGGTGTCAACTCTCTCAGAGAAGGCCAGAAAGTCCGTATCATGGACAGGCCGCAAGAGGGCTAGACGCAATGAACTTGGC
Organism: Kiloniellaceae bacterium; assembly: GCA_041552375.1. Taxonomy (GTDB): domain Bacteria; phylum Pseudomonadota; class Alphaproteobacteria; order Kiloniellales; family Kiloniellaceae; genus JAJFGK01. The sequence continues at coordinate 491 of JBFELD010000112.1, forward strand.
TGCCATCGCGATCGATAGGAAAGCGGTTACCTATTTCGCGGCCTTTCTTCTGATAACTGCCGGCGTCGCCAGTTTTCTCGGGCTGGGACAGCTCGAGGATCCGGAGTTCACCGTCAAGACTGCGGTGGTGACGACGAGCTATCCGGGCGCGAGCCCGGAGGAGGTCGAGCTGGAGGTGACCGACCGGATCGAGCTTGCCATCCAGGAGATGAGCGAGATCGACTACCTCGAGTCTTACTCCCGCGAAGGTTTGTCGCTGATCAAGATCAACATAAAGGCAGAGTACTGGGCCGATCGCCTGCCCCAGGTTTGGGACGAGCTCCGGCGCAAGGTGCGCGACATCGAAGGCGACTTGCCGCCCGGTGTGGGGCGGCCCAACGTCTCGGACGACTTCGGTGACGTTTTCGGTTTTCAGCTCGCGCTGACAGGCGATGGCTTCTCCTATGCCGACCTGGAAAGCTACGCCAAGATTCTGAGAAAGGAGATCAGCCTCGTCGAAGGCGTGGCACGTGTCGACCTTTGGGGCGTGCAGCAGAAGATCATCTACCTCGATGTTTCCGAAGCTCAGCTCAGCCAGCTCGGCATCACCGACAAAAATATCGAAGCAACACTGCAGACCCAGAACATCGTCGTCGACGCCGGGCACGTCGACGTTCAGACGAACCGCTTTCGCATCGCGCCGACCGGCCAGTTCACCACTCCGCAAGACATCGGTGACCTAAGGGTCCGGCCGACGCTCTTCGATACCTTGCGGAACCTCAATCCGGCGCGGGATACGGATCGGTCCGACGAGCTGATCCGGATCGAGGATATCGCAACCGTCAAGCAGGACTATCTCGAACCTCCGATCAACGTGATGTACTTCAACGGTCAGCCGGCCATCGGCATATCCATCACCAACGTTTCCGGCATCAATGTGGTCGATATGGGCCGCGCGGTCGACCGGCGGTTGACCGAGGTGCTCCCTTATCTCCCCGTCGGGATCGAGATGCACAAGGTCCATTGGCAATCGGACGTGGTCGCCGAGGCGGTGAACGGCTTCGTCATCAACTTCGCCCAAGCGGTGGGCATCGTCCTGGTGGTGCTGGCCGTGTTCATGGGCTGGCGCATGGGGCTCATCATCGGCATGGCATTGGTCGCGACGGTTCTTGCCAGCTTCATGCTGATGAAGATCTTCGACATCGATCTGCAGCGCATGTCGCTCGGCGCCCTGGTGATCGCGCTGGGCATGATGGTCGACAATGCCATCGTGGTTGCCGACGGCTACGTCGTGCGCCTGGGTAAGGGTATGAAGCCCAAGGATGCGGCGATCGAGGCTGCGCGCCTGCCGGCTTGGCCGCTGCTCGGTGCGACCGTGGTCGCGGTCATGGCCTTCTATCCGATCTTCGCCTCGGTCGAGGATGCGGGCGAGTATTGCCGCACGCTCTTCTCGGTGGTCGCGATTTCGCTCTTGGCGAGCTGGCTCATCTCGATGACTTTGACGCCCATTCAGTGCATCGACCTGATCAAGCCCAAGAAGCGCGAGGGCGAGGCCAAGGATCCTTACGACAGTCGCTTTTACCGGGCCTATCGCGGTATTTTGGAGACGGCGATCCGGCTGCGCTTCTTGACCCTCGGATCCATGGTCGGACTCTTGATCGTGTCCTTCTATAGCTTCGGTTCGGTCACTCAGCAGTTCTTCCCCGATGCCTCGATGACGAAGTTCATGATCGATTATTGGGCCCCGGAAGGCACCCGCATTCAGCAAGTTTCGCGGGACCTCGATGTGGCGGGCGAGCATCTGATCGAAGACGAGCGGATCGCGGAGGTCGCCGCCTACATCGGCCAGGGCCCGCCGCGCTTCTACCTGCCGGTGGACCCGGAGAACCCCTATGCCTCCTATGGGCAGTTGATCGTCAACGTCCACGACTTCCGTGACATCGATGGACTTGTCGAGGAGCTCACGGATTGGTTCGGGGAGAATTTCCCGCAGTCCTTGGCCGCGATTCGCAAATTCGGCGTCGGCCCCAGCAATACCTGGAAGTTCGAGCTACGGATCAGTGGGCCGGCGGTCGCCGAGCCGCCGGTGCTGCGCGGGCTCGCCGACGAGGTCGAGCAGATCCTGGCCGAGGAGCCGCTTGCCGCTTACTCCCGCACCGATTGGCGCACGCGGGTGCAGAAGATCGTGCCGCTCTTCAACCAGGAGCGGGCCCGCTGGGCGGCGGTCTCGCGCGACGACCTGGCCAACGCGACCAAGCGTGGCTTCGACGGGCGTTCCATCGGGCTCTACCGCGAGGACGACGATCTGATCCCGATCGTCATCCGCGCCGTTGAGGAGGAACGGCAGAACGTCTCAGGCCTCTCCAACATGCAGATTTTGGGACCGCTTTCCACCGACCCGGTACCGCTCTCGCAGATCACCGATGGCCTGCCCCCGGTCTGGGAGGATCCGCTGATCTGGCGGCGTGACCGCCGCCGCACCATCACGGTGCAGAGCAACCCGATCCTGGGTGAGACCCTGCCGACCTTGCGCGCACGCGTGCTCGATAAGATCGCGGCGATCGAGCTGCCGCCGGGCTACACCATCGAGTGGGGGGGCGAGTACGAGGATACCGTCGACGCGCAGGCGTCTCTGGTACCGGGCGTGATCCCAGCCATCGCCATAATCGGTTTCATCATCGTTGGCCTGTTCAATGCCTTTCGCCCGCCACTGGTCATCGTCTGCACCATACCCTTCGCCTTCATCGGCATCGCCGCCGGTTTGTTGGCCACCAACACACCTTTCGGGTTCCTGGCGCTGCTGGGCGCCATGAGCCTCGCCGGCATGATGATCAAGAATGCCATCGTTCTGCTGGATGAGATCAACCTGAACAAAGAGGCGGGTTTGGCGCCTTATGACGCGGTGATCGCCGCGGCCCTGTCGCGTCTCAGGCCCGTCGCCTTGGCGGCGGCGACGACCGTGCTCGGGGTTATCCCCTTGCTCCAGGATGCCTTCTGGATCGGAATGGCGGTCACCATCATGGCGGGTCTGAGCTTCGGGACGATGCTCACCATGATCCTGGTGCCGGTGCTTTTCGCGACCTTCTACAAGATCCCCTCGCCCTCCGCTGGGCGAGTGACGGCGGCGCCCGAGCCGGAGCCGGCGGCCTAAGGGCGGCGACCCGCGAGATCCACGATCAAGAGCATTGGCGCCGCGGCTCGCAGCTGTCACCCTGGGGCCCGTGGGGAGGAAGGCTCATCACATGACGGCACAGACGGTCAGCCACCTTTCGACAGCGATCGAGTTGGACGAACGCCCGGCGCGCTGGCGTATCGGTCTCATCGCGCTTGCCACCGACCACACGTTGGAGCGTGACCTGGCCAACATTTGCGGCGGGGACGATATCGGTGCCTATGTGACCCGCGTCGCCTTCGATAATCCCATGACGCGCGAGAGCCTGGTCGCCATGGGCCCGCGCCTGACGGAGGCGGCCCGTCTGATCCTGCCGGATGAGGAGTTGGATGCCGTTGCGTATGGTTGTACTTCCGCTTCGGTGGCAATGGGTGACGAGGCTGTCACCGTGGCCATTCGCACGGCCAAGCCCGCTGTTCCGGTGACCAATCCCGGTGCCGCCGCCTGCGCGGCGTTCGAGGCGTTGGACGTAAAGCGCATCAGCGTGCTGACGCCCTATCCGGCGGAGGTGACGGCCCCCTTCGGTGCTTACTTCACGGCGCGGGGACTGGAAGTGGCCAGCCTCTGTTGCTTGGGGATCGAGGACGACCGGGACGTAGCGCGGGTGAGCCCGGGGACTGTTATCGCGGCGGCGCGCGAGGCTTGCGCGGACGACGCCGAGGCTCTTTTCATCTCTTGTACCGCTTTGCGCGCGGCCGAGCTGGCCTCCACGCTGGAGGAAGATCTCGGGCGGCCGGTGGTCACGAGCAACCAAGCGCTGATCTGGCATGTCTTGCGTCTGGCCGGTTGCGACAAACGGGTTGCCGGCTACGGACGATTGCTGCTTTAAGGGAAAGGCCGGGCGCCGCCTGGCGATGGGCGAAACAGGGCGCGACATGACCGAGGTGAGCAACAAGGGCACGTTGCCCGCGATCGAGATCTACCGGGCACGGCGGCGGCTTGCAGGCCGCCTTCGGCGCACCTTTCTGGCCGCCTCGTCGTCGCTCTCGCGCGCTGTGGGGGCGCCTATCCACCTGAAGCTCGAACATCAACAGATCACCGGCTCCTTCAAGCTGCGCGGCGCCACCAATGCGATTTCCTGCCTCAGTCCCGAGGAACATCAGCGTGGGGTCGTCGGGGTCTCCACCGGCAACCACGGCCGCGGGCTCGCCCATGCCGCCAAGGAGGCCGGCGTGCGCGCGATCATCTGCATGTCGTCGCTGGTGCCCAAGAACAAGGTCGCGGGTATCGAGGCCCTGGGCGCCGAGGTGCGGATCGTCGGCCGATCCCAGGACGAAGCGCAAGCCGAGGTCGATCGTCTGGTCGCCGAGGAGGGCATGGTCATGCTCTCGCCCTTCGACCATCCGCTGGTCATCGCCGGGCAGGGCACGCTCGGCCTGGAGATCGTCGAAGACCTGCCGGAGGTCGACACCGTGGTGGTGCCGCTTTCGGGCGGGGGTCTCATCGCTGGCGTGGCCTTGGCGGTCAAGACGGTAAACCCAAAGATCCGGGTGGTCGGTGTGACTATGGAACGCGGCGCGGCGATGCACGAATGTCTGGCCGCTGGCCGCTACGTCGAGGTCGAGGAGCTGCCGAGCCTCGCCGACGCGCTGGGCGGCGGCATCGGCGCCGACAACCGCTATACCTTCGCCATGGTCCGCGACCTGGTCGATCAGAGCGTTCTGGTCTCGGAGGCCCAGATCGCCCAGGCGATCCGCCATGCCTACGAGGAGGAAAAGCAGGTCATCGAGGGCTCCGGAGCCGTCGGCATCGCGGCCCTCAAGGCCGGTCTGATCGAGGATCCCGGTGTTACCGCGGTCGTGGTCAGCGGTTGCAACCTCGATCTCGACCTGCACTGCCGGATCATCGCCGGTGAGGACGTCGACCTGGGCGGGGAGGACGCTTGATGCCCACCATCAAGATTCTGACCGAGGCCGAGCTGCGCGACTTGGTAAGTCTCGATGGCGAGCTGGTCACCAGGATCGAGGAAGCGTTTCGGGCGCTCGCCACCAAGCCCGTCGTCATGCCGCCGATCCTGCATCTGGAGATCGCCGACCACAATGGCGAGTTCGACGTGAAGACCGCCTACGTGCCGGGGCTCGAGTCCTTCGCCATCAAAATGAGCTCCGGTTTCTTCGATAATCCCAAGCTCGGCCTGCCGAGTTTGAGCGGCTTGATGGTCGTCTTCAGCGCCAAGACGGGGTTGGTCGAGGCCTTGCTCTTGGACAACGGCTATTTGACCGACGTTCGCACGGCCGCCGCCGGCGCGGTGGCGGCAAAGTGGCTCGCGCGCCCGGAGGCGGCCCGCGCCGGGATCGTCGGGACGGGATTGCAGGCACGTCTTCAGGCCGAGGCCCTGACCCTGGTACGGCCGATCACGTCCTTTCTCGTTTGGGGCCGCCAGCCGGATAAGGCCGCGGCCCTGGCGCGGACCCTTGGCGAAGAGCTAGGGGTTCCCACCGTTCCGATAGATAGCCTCGGCAACCTGGTGGCGGCCAGCGACATCGTCGTCACCACGACGCCGGCCAAGGAGCCGTTGATCGAGAAGGACTGGCTGCATCCGGGGCTGCACGTCACGGCGATGGGATCGGATGCGGTTTACAAATGCGAGATCGCGCCGGACGCGTTGGCGGCCGCCGACCTCTACGTCCCCGACCGTCAAGACCAAACGATGATCCTTGGCGAGCTGCGCGCCGCGATCGAAACAGGGATTGTCTCCGCGGAAGCAGAATTCGCCGAATTGGGACAGATCATCTCCGGTGCGCATCCTGGGCGCGGCGCGGCCGGACAGGTGACGATCTGCGATCTGACCGGCACCGGGGTCCAGGATACCGCTATCGCCACGCTTGCCCGCGCGCGCGCCGAGGCCGAAGGTGCGGGCACATCCTTCGAGACATAGGCAAAAGGCCTGGAGCATGAACGACGTCCATCTGCGTTTCACTCGCGCCGAGTATGCCGAGCGCATCGCCAAGACCCGCGCGGCCATGGAGGCTCAGGGCACCGAACTCCTCATCGTCTCCGATCCCTCGAACATGGCCTGGCTGACCGGATACGACGGGTGGTCCTTTTATACCCATCAATGCGTCTTGCTGGCGGGGGAAGGCGATCCGGTCTGGTATGGCCGCGGCCAGGACGCCAAGGGCGCCAAGCGCACCGTCTTCATGGCCGAGGATGACATCATCGGCTACCCCGATCACTATGTGCAATCGCGTGAGCGCCATCCGATGGACCTTCTGGCCTCGATCATTGCAGAGCGAGGCTGGGAGCGCGCGGCCATCGGCGTGGAGCTGGACAACTACTACTACTCCGCTGCTTGCCATGCCTCTCTTCAGCGTCACTTGCCCAACGCCCGTTTTCTTGATGCGACCGGCCTCGTGAACTGGCGCCGCGCGGTCAAGTCCGAGACCGAGCTCACCTACATGCGCCGCGCCGCGCGCATCGTCGAGGCCATGCACGCGCGCATTTACGAGCGCATCGAGCCGGGCCTCAGGAAGAACGAGTTGGTGGCGGAGATTTACGATGCCGGCATCCGCGGCGCGGAAGGCCATGGTGGTGATTATCCGGCCATCGTGCCCCTTTTGCCATCGGGCGCTGATGCCGCGGCCCCCCATCTCACCTGGGACGACCGGCCCTTCAAGGCCGGTGAGGCGACCTTCTTCGAGATCGCCGGTTGTCACCACCGCTATCATTGCCCTTTGTCGCGGACCATCTTTCTCGGCAAGCCGACGGCGACTTATCTGGAGGCGGAAAAGGCGACCCTTGAGGGCATGGAGGCGGGCCTGGAGGTCGCGCGCCCCGGGCGCACCTGTGGCGATATCGCCGATGCCTTCTTTGGAACTCTGACCAAGTACGGCATTGAGAAGGCCGACCGGGCCGGCTACTCCATCGGCCTCAGTTATCCGCCCGATTGGGGCGAGCGCACCATGAGCATTCGCCCCGGCGATGCCAGTGTGCTGGAGCCGGGCATGACCTTCCACTTCATGACCGGGTTGTGGATGGACGATTGGGGGTTCGAGACCACCGAGAGCATCGTCATCACCGAAAGCGGGGCCGGGCAATGTTGCTACGTTGGCAAAAAGGGTCTGTGACAATA
>JBFELD010000113.1:0-7582 GCA_041552375.1 Kiloniellaceae bacterium
CCAAGGGAACCGGCGATTACGAGCCTTGGCGGCCCGACTGACTTGAGGCATATGAATGGAGGCTCGGCGCCGCCGGGCGCGAGCGCAACGCCGGAGACGAGTGCATGCGCAAGAATATTATCGAAACCGTTATGGGTGCCTTGGTGCTTGCTGTCGCCGCGGTCTTCGTCGTCACCGCCTTCAAGAGCACGACGGCCGGCAAGGTGGACGGCAATGAGCTACGCATGGAGCTTGCCGACGCCTCGGGCGTGGTTCGTGGCACCGACGTTCGCATGGCGGGCGTAAAGATCGGCACCGTCGTCGATCAAACGCTGGACCGGGAGACTTTCTTCGCCAGTGTCGTGATGGAGATCGACGACGCCATCGCCCTGCCCATCGACTCCAAGGCGCGAGTGTTGCCCGATGGGCTGCTGGGCGGGATTTACATCAATCTCGAGGCCGGCTCCAGTGAGGAGACCATCCCCGCCGGCGGCGAGATCACCGACAGTCGGGGACCGGTCAACGTCGTCGACTTGATCGGCAAGGCGATCTTCCTCGCGGTCGACAAGGCGCAGGAGAAGGAATGACCTCCGCCGGCAATCCGAAGGCTGGGGGACGCCGATGAACCCGGCTCGCCGCGAGCTCTCCGAGATTCTGGTCGGCGGCGCCGTGATCGTGACCGCCGCGCTTTTCATTCTGGGTGCTTTTCACGATCCCTCCGTCACCGACGTCGACGGATACGGGGTGTCGATGCGGGTGCGCGACGCCTCGGGGCTGGCGGCCGGTTCCGAGGTTCGACTGGCCGGCATCAGGGTAGGACAGGTCGTCTCCCAGACCATCGACCCGAAGACGTTTCGGGCTCTCGTCGCCCTTCGCATCGACGACGGCATCGAGCTTCCGCTCGACACCTCGGCGCGCATCCTTCCCGAGGGCCTGGTCGGCCGGTCCTATGTGGAGTTGGAGCCGGGCGGCGAGGAGGATCTCTTGGTTGACGGGGATGCCATCACCTATACCCAAGGCGCGATCAATGCCGTCGATCTACTGGGACGGATCATCCTCTCGGGCGAGCAGGAGATCGAGATCGAAACGGACGCGCAGTCGGACTGGTAGCCGGGAGCGTCGCGCAATGGCGGCGAACAAAAAGGATCCCAACGAGACGTCCCCGCACGGTCAACACTGGGACCCGGAACGCTATGAACGCAACGCGCGGTTCGTCACCGACTTGGGCCAGCCGGTGCTGGAGCTCTTGGCGCCGGGTCGTGGCGAGCGGATCCTCGACCTCGGTTGCGGTGACGGTCCTCTCACGCTGAAGATCATGCAGGCCGGCGCCCAGGCTCTGGGCCTCGACGCCTCGCCCGATCAGATCGCCGCGGCCCGCGATCGCGGAGTCGAGGCGAGGGTCGGCGACGCCATGGCATTGGACTTCGATCAGGACTTCGACGCCGTTTTCAGCAATGCCGCGCTGCACTGGATGAAACGGCCGGAGGCGGTGATCGACGGGGTCTGGCGAGCGCTCAAGCCCGGTGGCCGCTTCGTCGGTGAATTCGGTGGACAAGGCAACGTGGCGCGCATCCGTAAGGCGCTGATCGCCGCATTGGATCGGCGTGGGATCGACGGGGCTGGTGCCGACCCGTGGTATTTCCCGGCCCCGAAGGCTTACCGCGAGAAACTCGAGGCGCGCGGCTTCGAGGTGACGGCGATCGATCTTCTGCCCCGGCCGACGCCGCTGCCCGGGGCGATGGAGGACTGGTTGCAGACTTTCGCCGAGCCTTTCATCAAGGCCCTGGCACCGGCGGATCGGGTCGCTTTTCTGGCCGAGGTCTCTCAGGCCCTGAGGCCGGAGCTCTTCGTCGAGGGGGTCTGGTCGGCGGACTACGTGCGCCTGCGCTTTCGGGCGATCAAGCCACGGGCCTGATGATGACCGGCCGCCCCTTGCTTTGAGCGCTACCGGATCTTAAGTCTTGTGGGCTTTAGTCTGGCGGGTCGACCGAGCGTAAGGAAAGGCAGAGACCCTTGGCAGCATCGTCCGGCGATAAATTCGAGCCTCCCACCTGGCGTCAGCCCGACGGCCAGCCCGTGTCCTGCCGCGAGAAGCTCAAGGTCCTGAACGAGAACCTGGAGGAAATTCGCGAGCTGGCACAAGACGCTTTGGAGGATGGTATTCTCATGGGCTGCGACGAGGCACAGCTCCGCGAGGTAATGCAGCACTTGATGCGCGGCCTCGCCAATCCTTACCGCAAGGACGACGCGTGATGGGGTGCGTGGTGCGAGTGGCCTCCGTATTGCTGATCTGGGCTCTCGCGTCGCCTGCCGCGGCGGCCGAGACCGCCGTGCTACAAGGGCTGGACAAGACGACGGCGCGCATATCGACCTTCGAGGCGCAGGTCGATCAATCGGTCCGTTTCGGTTCGCTGGAGGTCGTTGCCCGGCGCTGCTACAAGACGCCACCGGAGGAGCCGCCCGAGTCCGCAGCCTTCCTGGAGATCGTCGACCAACGCCCGGACGCGGAAGCGGTCCAGGTCTTCTCGGGCTGGATGTTCGCCTCCTCGCCGGCGATCTCGGCGATGGAGCATCCGGTCTATGATGTCTGGGTCATCGACTGCAAGCAGCCCGCCTCGGAGGCTGAGGAGGCAGCGGCCGAATAGACGGCGGCTCAGTCCCTTGGCTCGATGAAGTCCGATATCTCTTTGGTCGTGGTTGCTCGGGTAGGAAAGTCCGCCGGAGAGTTGATGGCGGCCGCCAGGCGGCGGCGGTAGTCGTCGCGGGCGACCTCGATAACGCCGAAGCGGCTGAGGTGAGGGGTCGAGAACTGGGTGTCGAGGAGCATGAACCCGCCCAACCTCAGTCGGTAAACCAGCTCCACGAGGGCCACCTTGCTGGCGTCGCGCTCGCGGCTGAACATCGATTCGCCGAAGAAGCACGCGCCCAGCGTGATGCCATAGAGACCACCTACCAAATGGCCCTTGCGCCAGCACTCGATGGAATGGGCGAAGCCCATGGCGTGGAGCTGGGTAACCAGACTCTCGATCACCGGATTGATCCAGGTATCGGGCCGGTCATCCGTCGGGTCGGCACAGGCGAGCACGACCTCGTGAAAGGCCGAATCGCAACGTACCTGGTAATGACCACGGCGGATGGTGCGCTTCAACCGCCGCGGGACATGCAGTCCGTCGAGGGGCAGGATGCCGCGCTCGTCGGGATCGATCCAGTGCAGTTCGGGATCGTGCCGGCTCTCGGCCATCGGGAAGATGCCGATGGAATAGGCCTTGAGGAGAAGCTCGGGTGTCAGGTGCATCGGTCTCCTCCGCCCGCCCGCGCGGTCATGACCGACGCGCTTGGGGGGCGCAATGTCTTTCGATCGAATATAGGCGGGATCGCGGCGAACTCAAAGAGAGGCGGGAGGTGCTATTCGGAGGGTGTCCGATCCATCCCCTCGACGAAGGTCTCCAGCCAGTGGATATCGTAGTCGCCGTTGATGAAATCGGTATCCCCAACCAGGACTTGGTGCAGGGAGATCGATGTTTCCACGCCCTCGATGACGAACTCCTCCAGGGCGCGACGCAGGCGCATGAGGCAGTCGTTCCGGTTCTGGCCGTGGACGATCAGCTTGGCGATCAAGCTGTCGTAGTAGGGCGGAATGAAGTATCCGGCATAGAGGCCGGAATCGACGCGAACGCCCAACCCGCCGGGGGCGTGATAGTCCGTCACCCGCCCGGGCGAGGGGGTGAAAGTGGTGGGGCTTTCGGCATTGATGCGGCACTCGACCGCATGGCCCGAAAAGCGGACGTCGTCCTGACGGAAGCTCAAAGGCAGGCCGGCGGCGACGCGAATTTGCTCGCGCACGATGTCGATGCCGGTGATCGCCTCGGAGATCGGATGCTCGACCTGAATGCGGGTGTTCATCTCGATGAAATAGAACTCACCGTTCTCGAACAGGAACTCGATAGTACCGGCGCTGCGGTATCCGAGTTTTGCGATGGCTTCGACCACGCGCGTGCCGATCGCGTTGCGCTGCTCGAAATTCAGGGCCGGGGAGGGCGCCTCCTCCAGCAGCTTTTGATGACGGCGTTGCAGCGAGCAGTCGCGCTCGCCCAGGTGTATGGCGTTGCCGTGGTCATCGGCCAGGAGCTGCACCTCGATGTGGCGCGGGCGGGTCAGATACTTCTCCAGGTAAACCTGATCGTTGCCGAAGGCCGACTTGGCTTCGTTTCGCGACATCCGGTAAGCGTTTTCGAGCTCATCCTCGGATGTGGCGACCTTCATGCCGCGCCCACCACCGCCGGCCGCCGCCTTGATCAAGACCGGATAGCCGATGTCCGCGGCCAGGGACCGGGCCTCCTCCAGAGACTCGATGGCGCCGGGAGAGCCGGGGACGGTCGGCAGGCCCAGTTCTTCGGCGGCCTGCTTGGCCGCGACCTTGTCGCCCATCAGCGCGATGTGCTCGGCGCTGGGGCCGATGAAGTTCAGGTCGTGCTCGGCGACCATCGCGGCGAACTCGGGGTTTTCCGAGAGGAACCCGACGCCGGGATGAATCGCCTCGGCGCCCGTCACCGTCGCCGCGGACAGAATTGCCGGAATGTTCAAGTAGCTCTGAGCGCTGGCCGGCGGGCCGATACACACGGATTCGTCGGCCAGGCGCACATGCATGGCATCGCTGTCGGCGGTGGAATGGACGGCGACGGTCTTGATGCCCATCTCGCGGCAGGCACGATGGATCCTGAGCGCGATTTCACCCCGGTTGGCGATGAGGATCTTCTCGAACATGCCGGCCGCTTAGTCGATGACCATCAAGGGCTCGCCGTATTCCACCGGATCGCCGTTGTCGACCAAAATCTGGGTGACCTTGCCCGCTCTCGGCGAGGGCAAAGGGTTCATGACTTTCATGGCCTCGATGATGAGCAGGGTCTGGCCTTCTTGCACGACATCGCCGATTTGCACGAAGGGCGGCGCGTTGGGTTCGGCGGCGACGTAGACGGTGCCGACCATCGGCGAGGTGATCGCTCCCGCCGGCATTGCCTCTTCGACCCTGGGAGGCATGGAGCCGTGAGGGGTGCCTGATGGTGAGGCCGCTGCCTGGGGAGGCGCGGGCGCGGTGGGCGCGATGGTCGCCACGGCTGGCTTCGCGATACGAATGCGCTCACCCCCGCTCTCGTACTCGATCTCGCTGAGCTTCATCTCTTCGAGGAGCTCGGCCAGCCGACGTACGGCGTCTTCGTTGACTTGCAGTTTCGACATCGACGCTACCCGGATGTTTCGACGAGGCGGGCCATGGCCTCCAACGCCATGCGATAGCCATCCGGGCCGAGACCACAGATGACGCCCGAGGCGGCTTTCGACACGTAAGAATGATGCCGGAATTCCTCGCGCTGATGAATGTTCGACAAGTGTACCTCGATCACCGGCAGACCGCAGGCCAGAAGAGCGTCCAGCAAAGCCACCGAGGTATGCGTGTAGGCCCCTGGGTTGATGACGATGCCCGCGCAGTCCCGGCAGGCCTCTTGAACGCGGTCGACCAACGCGCCTTCGCTGTTCGATTGAAAGCACTCGACCTGAAGGCCGAGCGCCTGACCGTGCGCGCGGCAGCCCTCTTCGATATCGGCCAGCGTTTGGCGGCCATAGATATCCGGCTCCCGCGATCCGAGCAGGTTCAGATTAGGTCCGTTGACGAGAAGAATCTTCATGTTTTCCGCAGAGGCCCGCAATCTCCGACGGCGCTAGGTAGCATGGAGCCGGGCGTCGCGCAATCCGGGTGGTCGGCGCGCTCGGGTGCTAGCGGGGCCTCTCCCGCCTCAACTCGGTTGCCGGCGGGTTTGCCCGACCAATTCGCGGATCTCCTCGAGCTCGATCGCGCCAGGCCGGAAGAACGGCCCGACGAAGAGCGCCGGCGTGCCGGTCAACTGCAGCCGCCGGCCCAGTTGGTGGTTGCGCCGAATCGCGGCCTCGACCTCATCGGAGTGCATGTCCTCGACCATTTGGTCCGCGTCCATGCCGACCCGTCTGGCAATGGTGCGAAGGTGCCGTTCGCTGAGGTTGCCGGGGTTGTCCATGAGCTCGAAATGGAAGGCTTCGTACTTGCCTTGCTTGGCCGCGGCAAGCGCCGCCCGTGCGCCGTCGAAGGATTCTTCGCTGAGGATCGGATACTCCTTCATGACGACCTTCACATTGGGATCCTCGGCCATCATCGCCTGCAGGCGCGGTGCGGTGACCTTGCAGTAGGGACAGCGGTAGTCGAAGAACTCGACGATGACCACGTCGCCCTCGGGATTGCCCAGCACGGGCGAGAGCGGGTCGTTCCATAGCTCGTTTTGGTTGGCGGCGAAGACCCGCTGCCGCTCCTGCTCTTCCGCCAGCCGCAGTTTCTCGCGATAGGCGTTGATCGCTTCGATGACGATCTCCGGATGCTCTTCGAGGTAGGAGCGTACGATCTCTTCGATGGCCTCGGTTTCCTCGGTATCGAAGACCGACGGATTTGGCGTGCTCTGCTGAGCCGCCGCCACGCCGAAGCCTGACAGCAAGACCAGCGCGGCCAGAATGCCGGCCCGAGCCAAGTGGATGGGCCAAAGGGCGCGAGGCGTGGTGGGGCGGTGCAAGTGGCGCGTCATGGCTTCATCCTCACTTTTTGCTCTTTCGATAGAGCCGGTCGGCCTCCAACTCCAGATCCTGGGCCCGGAGCCAGGCCGCGCTTCCGGAGGGAAGCAATTGTTGGGCCTTCTTCGCCCGGGCGACGGCCTCGCGATAGTTTCCCCGCGCGAAGGCCGATTCGGCAAGGGCCGCCATGGTCATCGCTTGGTCGTCCCGGCGGCTGTAGGCGGTTGCCAAAAGGCGCCAGGCAAAAGAGTTGTCAGGCTCCTCGTTGACCACCTTCAGCAGGTTGTCGAGCGCACCGTCGTTAAGCTGGACATCGTCCAACTCCAATTGGACCCGTGCGAGGGACAAAAGGATGGTCGGCTCGTCCGGTAATAGCCGAGCAGCGGTTTCATAAGGCTTAAGGGCCTCTTCCAGGCGGCCGAACTCGAACAGCATCTGGCCCCTCATTTCATGGAAAAAGGGATTGTCCGGCTCGTCTTCCAGCAGCGAATCTGCGACCGCCAGCGCCTTGGTCAGGTCTTGGGCGCGGAAATAAGCGATCGCACGGGCGTAGCGGGCGTAAAGGCTATCGTCGTTTTCCGGGTAGCGGGCGAGCACCAGCCGCAGCGGATCGAGGTACCCGACCAGCTTGGCCACCATGCGGTGGTGCAGATCGAGAAGCTTTTCCGGCGTCGGCGTATCGCGATAGGGTGAATCCTCGGTGGCCCGCCGAAAGGCGGCGACACGCTCGTTGCTCAGCGGGTGGGTGCGCAGGTAGGGGTCTTGGCTCTCCAGCAGCAAAGCCTCCTGGCCCGAGAGCCTTTGCATGAAGTCCATCAGGCCGCGGGGCGATTGCCCGGTGGCGCCAAGATAGGTGATGGCCGCCTGGTCGGCGGCAGACTCTTGCGAGCGGGTGTAGCGGAGCAGGCCCTTGAGCGCCAGGTCCTGCCCGCCGGAGATGACGGCGGCCCCCAGGCCGGGCTGACCGGAGGCCAGCGCGGCGCCCAGGCCGAGGAGGTAGGAGACCAGGATGCCG